>NZ_SMSC01000042.1:0-22536 GCF_004359955.1 Candidatus Thiosymbion oneisti | reverse complement strand
ACGTACCGGTGTTTGAGTGCAGTCTGAGAAACTGTTAGCGACCCGACTAACCGCTCTCAGTGGCTCATATAACTAATGCGGCGCTGCCGCGGAATACTTAACCGATGAGGAGGGGTAAGATGTCCTTGATTACCAAAGCGGTATGTTCCTGCGTTTTTGTTGCCATGTCACATATGGCGTTTGCCCAAAACTCGCCCTACACCGACATTCCATCGTCATTTGATTTTCCAGCGTCCCAGGAAATGCTCAACCACTTTATCAAGACGCGCAATGTTAGTGAACTGCGCCGACATGCGTGGTACTTATGGGCCGGGATCAATCAGCCAACGCCGGAGGGAGAGCCAATTTGGGAAACATGGTATCAACCCCATGAAGTCTTTCGGGCACCGGGGGCCACACCACAAGGGCCGCGCATTCGGCGGTTCGAGGCACCTCGGCAACACGATGTAGCTCACACGGGACCCGTGCCCCATGCGCCGGGTGCATCACTGTTCTCCTTCGTCATGTTTAACCAAGCCGCGCGCGATCACATCCAGCAGGAACAGCTATATCTTTCAAGTAAGCTCGACCAAATCAATGACGAATTCGACGATCAGTCCTGGGAGGAACGGAATATTCCTGATTTTCCACCTGATGCCGTGGTTTTAAAAGTCGTATGGTGGCCGGTTCAAGCGACGGGGCTTACCGCGTTGCCAGTATGGGATAATGACCCCGCCAATCGTGTTTCCCCCACCACCCCTCGGCCGAGTAATCCCCGAACCGAGTGGAAACGAGTAGTGGCAATTGATCCATCTGAAGAGTTGTTTTTGCCCGGTCGTACTACTGAATCCATTAAATACGAGGGAAAAGACTTTCGAGACGCCAAAATAGTCTCCTTAGATGATTTCTATCATGTGAAATTGGACGACAGCATGGTGGAAGCTGCGCGAAAAGTGCCGGGGGTAGGAAACGTGCAGGTTGGCGATTACCTTGCTCTCATCGCAATGCATGTCACCACCAAGGAAATTCCTGATTGGGTGTGGGCTACTTATTGGTGGCATGACGATCCGACGATGGATGTTTACGCCGCAGATCGAATCAACGAGGTAACCGGCGTGTGGCGAAACTATCTCATGGACGCTTCCTATGACTTCGATTTGCCAAAAGAATACGATGGGGCACCCAACGCGGTCATAAATCCTTACCTTGAGGCCCGCTTTGCTAATGGCATCTCCTCCAACTGTATGACCTGCCATGGACGAGCTATGTGGCCGCTTCCTGCGTTCCTGCCCATTACCCGTGGCGAAAATGACGATTTCCACAATGACCAAGTCGAAGAATTCGAGGACGGACAAGATCCGGCCTATGACGGAACTCGGACGCGGCTCGATTTCTTGTGGTCTCTAGGCTTCCGCGTTCAACAGTCAATACAATGAGCCTTTCAGCGAAAGCGCGGTCGGCGCTATCCGCAGCAAAGCGGTACGCGCTTTCGCTGGACAACATATTTGGAGTTGACTATGGCTATATTTACAAGGAGGGTAGGAAGACACGTGCGCACGGGGTGCGTTTCCACGTGGGCTCAAAAAGACACCCGACCGAATTACCGCCAGGTCAATTCATTGACCGTGCAATCCTCGACATGCCAACAGATGTACAGGTGGCGGCGTATTCCCCGCACGGCAGTCCATTGGATGAATGCGATCCGCTGGTCGCAGGCATCAGTGTGGGAAACCAACCTCGTAGCAGCCAAGGCACAGTAGGAGCAATAGTACGAGATACCGGCAACGGTAAGCTTTGCATCTTAAGCAACCGGCATGTTTTGTGCGGATTTGGCGTTTGGGAGATAGGTGACAACATTATCCAACCGGGTGGGCGTAATTCTGCGCGAGTAATCGGAAAGCTATCCCGGACCACGGATTTGGCAGACGGCTACGACGCCGCATTGGCGATACTGTCTCAAGACGTGCAGTCGTCCCCTGCGGTCTTCGAACAGCCAAACACCAAACTCGGGAACTTCACTGAACCCAGCCTCGGAATGAAAGTAGCGAAATACGGTGTCCGTACTAGATTCACCCGAGGAATTGTGGATGGCATTGAAGGCAGCTTTGCGGTTCCATACGGTGAGAGACCTGAGGATCGGTTCTGGATGAGTGGCATACGCATTACTGTAGATCCTAAACACCCGCCGGACGGCAACGAGATTAGTCTTCGGGGTGACTCTGGGTCAGTTTGGTATAACATCGAAACGAGCGAAATTGTCGCGCTTCACTTCGCTGGCGAAGATAACATCACCCTGCAATACGAGTACTCGCTAGCGCATCCCATAACACGAATTGCTAGCCTACTGGAATTTGAGCCCTAGCCTTATCCGATCAAAGGACGACGGACAAAAGGACACCCACTTTCCCAGCCAACGCTCGAGTCCGCAGCATTCTGCATCGGTTTCGAGCAACCAGGATAATCAATGGCAACAAAAGGATAAAAACCGTTGTCTAAAACAGATAAATTGAAAGAAGAAATCGGATGGCTCAAAGTAATTTTTGGGATCCTTGTGGCTACTGACATTTCTCTTATAGCCTGGTTAGCACAAAACTATGCTAAATCAAGCGTACTGCTTTTAATCTCATGCAGTTTTGCGGTCGTAATAATCACTGTACTGGAGGACTTGTGATGGAATGGCTCGTAGTTATTGTATTTTCCATATTTATCGGCGGGCTTATTTGGGTCTCAGTTGAAGCTATAAGGCATGCGGATAAACGCCAACCGCCTGACAAGGCAAGTTCATCCGACGCTCATACCTCGCACAGCTGATTTGCAACGTCAGGCCGTGTAGATACTCTGTTCCAATGCAAGTCCAATCTGCCTCCTGATCCCCAACAAGTGAGCTCTGGTTCATCAATTGGGTTAATCAAGCAGTCGCTTCATTTGGTGTGTAGAAGCGGCTGCTCTGGAAGGGCTGACGGTTCTTGAGCATGGCCTGGATGGCATGGAGTAGCTTGCGCATGACGGCACAGATGGCTTGGAGCTTCTTAAGGCCGCGTGTTTGGATGAGGTGGTGGTAGTAAGCCCTGACATTGGGGTCATGGCGTGCGGCGCTGAGGGTGGGCATGTAAAGGGCGATGCGCAGGTAGCGGTTGCCGGCCTTGGACAGGCGTGGCTTTTTGTTGACGCTGGAGCCGGACTGGTGTTGACGGGGATCGAGTCCGGCTATGGCGACCCACTGTTTGGCACGCATGTCGTCGGATAGCACCAGCAGCCCGCGTAGGTTGGGGTGAGGAACGAACCCCAACCGACCTTTCCGGTTTGGCCGACGTTATGCTTATGTTGTTGCAAAACGCTTGCCGACACCTCTACCAGAAAGCCCGCGTAGGTCGGGTAAGGCGCGCCTGTGGTGGCCGCGTTGGCCGCGGTGATTGGCGCGCCGTCACCCGACGCAAGATGGCGGACTACGCCGTGTCAGGTTCATAACCTCCTACACCCGAATCCACCCGCTGGAAGACAGACCCACGGACGCCCGCGACACCGAGCTGCCGGGCCTGGCAGCCCGCATAGGTTGGGGTGAGGAACGAACCGCATCTTGGTCTGGAAAAGGGGCAAGGTTCGCCTTGTATACGATAAGGAAAAGCAAAACCATATCAAATCAAGCAACTGTTGCAATTGATAGAAATCCACAACCTCCATATCGAGGAAGAATGATGAAAGATTACCACATCAATATATCATATATAACCGTTCAGGGTAGTGCTTAATGTGTAGTGACGAATTTCCTGCCGAACCCTTCTCTTTTCCGAATAGGAGAATTACACGACCACTACATATTGAGCATACCCCGTTCAGCCTCTCCTCCAGATCCTGATCCCGGGCACGAGACAGACGCCCCTTGCTTTCCGCAAAATCCATGGGCGACGGGATAGGGTACAATCCGCATCCTTTCCCGGAGGTTCAGCTGTCCTATGACCCGTCTCGAAGCGCAACTGTCCAAGCGGCGTACCTTTGCCATCATTTCCCACCCGGACGCGGGTAAGACGACCCTGACGGAGAAGCTACTGCTCTTCGGCGGTGCCATCCAGCTGGCGGGTACCGTCAAGGGCCGCAAGGCCGCGCGCCATGCGACTTCCGACTGGATGGCGTTGGAGAAGCAACGCGGCATCTCGGTGACCTCTTCGGTGATGCAATTCCCCTACGGTGAGGCCACCGTCAACCTGCTGGATACGCCGGGCCACGAGGATTTCTCCGAAGATACCTACCGCACCCTCACGGCCGTGGACTCCGCCCTGATGGTGATCGATGTGGCCAAGGGCGTGGAGGAACGCACCATCAAGCTCATGGAGGTGTGCCGGCTGCGGGATACCCCCATCCTCACCTTTGTCAACAAGCTCGACCGGGAGGGCCGGGACGCCCTTGAGATCCTGGACGAGATCGAGCAGGTGCTGAAGATCCAGTGTGCTCCCGTGACCTGGCCCATCGGCATCGGCAAGCGGTTCCTGGGCGTCTATGATCTGCGAACGGATCGGACCCACCTGTTCAGCGCCCGTCACGGCGGCAAGATCACCGCTGGCGAGGTCATCGCGGGGATCGACAATCCACGCATGGACGAGTGGTTGGGAGATCAGGCCGCGGAGTTGCGCGAGGAGCTGGCGCTGATTCAGGGGGCGAGCCACCCGCTGGAGCCGGAGGCCTATCGGGCGGGGAACCAGACCCCCGTCTTTTTCGGCTCGGCCATCAACAACTTCGGGGTCAAGGAGCTGCTCGACGCCTGCGTCGGGTACGCACCGCCGCCCCGGCCCAGAGCCGCCCTGCAGCGGGAGGTCGCGCCCTCCGAGGAGAAGTTCACCGGCTTTGTTTTCAAGATCCAGGCCAACATGGACCCGGCCCATCGCGATCGCATTGCCTTCCTGCGGGTCTGCTCCGGTAGTTACAGGAAGGGGATGAAGCTGCGCCACGTGCGTACCGGCAGGTGGGTCCAGGTAGCCGATGCCATCACCTTTCAGGCGGACGAGCGCCGCCATGTCGAGGAGGCCTGGCCCGGCGACATCATCGGTCTGCACAACCACGGGACCATCCAGGTCGGGGATACCTTTACCGAAGGGGAGGATTTGAAGTACGGGGGTATCCCCTTCTTTGCCCCGGAGTTGTTCCGCCGCCTGGTGCTCAAGGACCCCCTGCGTATGAAGGCCCTGCACAAGGGTGTGCTCCAGCTCAGCGAGGAAGGTGCCACCCAGGTGTTTCGACCGCTCAAGAACAACGACATGATCCTGGGGGCCGTGGGGGTGCTCCAGTTCGACGTGGCTGCCTATCGACTCAAGGACGAGTATGGCGTGGAGGCAATTGTGGAGCCGGTAAGGGTCCGGACCGCCAGGTGGGTCGATTGCGGGGATGAAGACCTGCTCGCGCGGTTTCGGGACAAGACCTACGAGAACCTGGCGGAGGACGGGACCGGGCAGCTCGTCTATCTGGCTCCGACCCGGGTCAACCTGAATCTCACCCAGGAGCGGTGGCCGGAGATTCGGTTTCTGGCGACCCGGGAGATTTGATGCGTATCACCGCAGCGTCGGGCAAAATCGTTGAGAAAGGGGGAGATAATGGAAACAGAGGCAGTTGCGACACTGATACGAAACGGCATGCCCGGCGCGCGGGTCGAGGTGACCGGCGACGGCAGCCATTTCGAGGCGGTGGTGGTCAGCGACCGCTTCGTGGGCAAGCCCCCTATCCAAAGGCAACGCCTGGTCATGACCACCGTTCGGCCCCAGATCGAGAGCGGCGAGCTCCATGCCTTGTCCATCAAAACTTTTACCCCGGAGCAGTGGGCGGAGGAGCGCCAGGGGTAGGAGCGAAAAAATTTTTGCCCTTTTCGCCCGGGACGCCGGCGCTCCCAGCTAGCTCATTGATGCGGTTCGCTGCGCTCATCATTATTGATGCGGTTCGCCGCGGGCGTCCTTGCCCGTCGGCTCACCGCATCCTGCGTTCGGCACCGGGTTCTGAGAGGTCTGCGTATTCCGCCTGCTTGGATTCGTAGTACACCGCCCGTTCCACATGCCCGCGTTTGCGGGCCCCGGCGGCGAGGATCCCCGCCTTCCGAACGAGCATGGCACAGGCGGCGGCCCGATCCCCCGCATCCAGCCGACCCAAGCCGATGATCTTCTCCAGTGCCCGGATGCGAAAGCGGTCCATCCCCCAGTGTTTGCGCGACAGTTGATCCACGTGACCGCCGTACTTGCGGATCTGGGGCACCGGGACGAAGGCGACCGGCTCCGTGGCACAGATGCGTAGCCAGAGGTCATAGTCCTCGCAAGCGGGCAGGTCCTCATCGAAGATGCCCAGTTCGTCGAAGAGTGAGCGATGCAGGAGGGTGGCGGAGGGGGAGATAACGCATCGGGGCAGACAGGCCCGGAAGATGTAGCCGCCGGATTTGGCGTGCTTGTCCATCTGGTTCACCTGGCATCCGTGGCGGATCCAGATCTCCTGGGTATGGCAGAGCCGGATGTCCGGGTGTTCGCCAAGGGCTGCACGTTGCGCCGCCAGCTTGTCGGGCAACCAGGCATCGTCGGAGTCGAGAAGGGCGATCCAGTCCCCGTTCGCTGCGCTGATACCTCGGTTGCGGGCGCTGCTCACGCCGCCGTTCGGCTGCCGCAGGTAGCGAACCTGCGGGTAGCGCCGCCGGATCAGATCGCCGGTACCGTCTTGGGAGCCGTCGTCCACGACGATGATTTCAGTCGCCGGCAGGCTCTGGCAGAGGATCGAATCCAGCGCCCGAGGGAGGGTGTGGGCGCGGTTAAAGGTAGGTACGACGACGGAGATATGCATCAGGCCGGTCCGAGCAATCCTGAAGGATATGCGGGTCAGCGGCGGCGGAAGATCAGATCCCGCACTTGATGCCCAAGACGCGCCCCGCGTTGTTCGAACCTGGTCAAGGGCCGCGTTTGCGGGCGCGGATAGAAGGCCCCGGGACCGGCAAGGTTCACGAACAAATCATCCGCGTTGGTGAGCAGCGCCAGCATCTGCCGCGCGTAGGGCTCCCAATCGGTGGCGGCGTGAAATATGCCATCGGGCCGGATGACCCGGGCCAGGGAGGCCAGGAGCCGGGACTGAAGGATACGCCGTTTGTGGTGCCGCTGTTTGGGCCAGGGGTCCGGGAAAAAGAGATAGACGCCGGCCAGACTGGCCCGTGCGAGGCCCTGCTCCAGGACCTCGACGGCGTCGTGATGGCAGACGCGCAGGTTGGTAAGTCCGCGCCTTTCGATTTCAAGCAGCAGGTGCCCCACGCCCGGACGGTGGACCTCGATGCCGAGGTAGTTGCGTTGCGGGTGACGCGACGCCAGCTCGGCGAGCGACTCGCCGTTGCCGAAGCCGATCTCCAGATAGACCGGGTTCGAGTTGCCAAACAGCGCCGAGAGGTCGAGGGGCTCGCCCGGCTTCCAGGCGATCCCGAAGCGGGGCCAGAGTGCGTCGTAAGCACGCGCCTGGGCCAGCGTGAGGCGACCCCTACGCAGCACAAAACTGCGGATAGGGCGATGCTGGGGCAGAGGCTCGTTCATGCCGCTCGGGGCGTCGGGCGCCGCCTTCCCTGTCCACCACCGGCATTCGTAGCAAGCAGGACCCTAATCTATGCATGGAACGACGCAATGCGCAACCAGCCCCTTGCGTCGCTCCTGCAGTCCGTCGCGTCAGAAAAACAGTCCTTCCAGCGGCGACGAGGCGGAGGCGAAGCGTTTCGGCGCCATGCGCCCGGCCAGGAAGGCCTCGTGCCCGGCCTCGATGGCCTTGCGCATAGCACTGGCCATCAGCACCGGGTCCTTGGCGGCGGCGATGGCCGTGTTCATGAGTACACCGTCGCAGCCCAGCTCCATGGCCACCGCGGCGTCCGAGGCCGTTCCCACGCCCGCATCCACCAGGATAGGTACCTGGGCGTTCTCTACAATGGTCAGGATATTGAGCCGATTGCGGATTCCAAGCCCGGAACCGATGGGGGCGGCGAGCGGCATCACGGCCACGCAGCCCAGCTCTTCCAGGCGTTTGGCCATAATGGGATCGTCGTTGGTGTAGACCATGACGTCGAAGCCGTCCTTGACCAGCACCTCCGTGGCCTGGAGGGTGGCGACCATGTCCGGGAACAGGGTCTTCTCGTCCCCCAGCACCTCCAGCTTGCACAGGTTGTGGCCATCCAGCAACTCTCGGGCCAGGCGGCAGGCGCGTATCGCCGTCTCGGCGTCGAAGCAGCCGGCGGTGTTCGGCAGGATGGTATAACGCTCCGGTGGCAGCACCTCCAGGATATTCGGCTCACCGGGGGTTTGGCCGATATTGGTGCGGCGGACGGCGATGGTGACGATCTCGGCACCGCTGGCCTCGACGGCGCGGCGCGTCTCGCCCATGTCTCGATATTTGCCGGTTCCGACCAACAGGCGCGAGCTGTAGGTCTCACCGGCTACGGTGAAGCTGTCGGTTGCAGCGGTCTGAATAGGCATAGTGCGGAAAAATCGATTTTGGAAAAGGGAAGCATAAAGGATTTAGGCAAACGAGATCACCCCTCTGCGACTGGATTCGATGAAGCGCACGATTTGGCGTGTCTGGGGGGAAGGATAGTCCCGCTCGGCCTTCGCAAGGGCCGCGGCTTGACGTAGTCCCGAACGGAAGATGACGCGGTAGACGGCCTTGATGGTACTACGCTGTGCTTGGGTGTAGCCGTTGCGGCGTAGTCCGACCAGGTTCAGGCCGATGATCCTGGCCCGGTGGCCGTCGGCGATCACGAAAGGGGGCACGTCCTGGGGTACGCCGGTTACGCCGGCGATCATAGAAACGGCGCCGATCCGGCAGAACTGGTGGACGGCCGTTTGGCCGGACAGGAACACCTGGTTCTCGACTTCCGCGTGGCCGGCCAGCGTGGCGGTATTGGCGAAGATGTTATAGTCGCCCACGGTGCAGTCGTGCCCGATGTGGGCATAGGCCATCAGGAAATTGTGGTCTCCGATCCGGGTACCTTGATTCGTCTTGATGCCGCGGCTGATGTTTACGCCTTCCTTGAAGTGATTGCAATCCCCGATGGTCAGGGGTTTGCTCAGCTCCGGCCTGTATCCGAGATCCTGAGGCTCCGCGCCGATGGTGGCACCGTGACCGATGCGGTTGTCACGACCCATGCGGGTGGCACCATAGATGCGCACGCAGCTCTCGATGACACAGCCCGGCCCGATGACGGCCCCGCGCTCGATGATGGAATAGGCCCCTACCTGGACGGACGGGTGGAGTTGGGCGCCGCTCTCGATGATGGCGGTGGGATGGATGCCCATGGTCGCTGCGACTGCCGCCTGCCTGCGGGATGCATACTGCCTGTTTGAGAGCCCGTCGAAAAATTCAGCCGCCAATGAACGCAAATAGACGCAAATAAGAAGTAATTTTAATTTGCGTCTATTTGCGTTCATTGGCGGCAAAAAACAGTCGACTCAGGTTAGTCGGGCGTTCCGGCGGCCACCGTCAATGCCGGAAATGGCGCATACCAGTGAAGACCATGGCCATGCCGTGCTCATCCGCGGCGGCGATGACTTCCTCATCGCGCATGGAGCCGCCGGGCTGGATGACGGCGCCGATACCCGCTGCTGCGGCCTGGTCGATACCGTCGCGGAAGGGAAAGAAGGCATCGGAGGCCATTACCGAGTCGGCCACCGCGAGGCCTGCCTGCTCGGCCTTAATCGTAGCGATGCGCGCCGAGTTTACGCGGCTCATCTGCCCCGCCCCGACGCCGACGGTCATGCCCCCGCGCCCGTAGACGATGGCGTTTGACTTGACGTACTTGGCGACGCGCCAAGTAAAGAGTAAGTCTTCCAGCTCCCGGTCCGTGGGTTCGCGCTTGGTAACCACCTCTAGCTTGTGGGTCAAGGCCAGATCCGCTTCCTGGACCAATAGCCCGCCGTTGACGCGCTTAAATTCGGTGCGTTGGTTATCCCCCCTGGTCCAGCTTCCGCACTCGAGCAGACGCACGTTCTGCTTCGCGCCGATGGCCTCAGCGGCGGTGGGCTCGACCTTCGGTGCGATGATGACCTCGACGAACTGGCGCTCCACGATGGCCTGCGCCGTCGCCTCGTCCAGCTCACGGTTGAAGGCGATGATACCCCCGAACGCGGATTCCGGGTCGGTCGTGAAGGCCCGCTCGTAGGCGTCCAATAGGTTGGTCCCCAGGGCGACACCACAGGGGTTGGCGTGCTTGACGATGACGCACGCCGGTGTTTCGTCGAACTGCTTGACGCATTCCAGGGCCGCGTCCGTATCGGCGATGTTGTTATAGGACAGTGCCTTGCCCTGGAGCTGGCGTGCCGTGGCAAGGCTCACCCCGCTCAAATTCCGCTCGACGAAGAAGGCCGCCTTCTGGTGTGGATTCTCGCCGTAGCGCAGGGCCTGCCGGTGCTGGAACTGCAGGTTCAGGGTACGCGGGAAGTCGCCTCTGTCCGCTGCGCCGACCAACCTTCCTAAGTAGTCGGCGATGGCACCGTCATAGCGGGCCGTGTGCTCGAAGGCCTTGACCGCCAGATCAAATCGGGTGGCATCGCTCACGGCGCCACCGTGTCCCTCCATCTCCGCCAAAACCAGCGAGTAGTCGGCCGCGTCCACCACCACGGTCACTGCCATGTGGTTCTTGGCCGCGGCGCGGAGCAGGGTGGGGCCGCCGATATCGATGTTCTCGATAGCCGTGGACAGGTCGCAGGCCGGGTCGGCCACTGCCTGCTCGAAGGGATAGAGATTGACCACCACCAGATCGATGGGTTTGATCTCGTTCTCCCGCATCACCAGGTCGTCGATACCCCGCCGGCCCAGGATGCCGCCGTGGATCCGTGGGTGCAGGGTCTTGACGCGCCCCCCCATCAGCTCCGGGAATCCCGTGTAGGCCGCTATCTCCAGCACCGGGATTGCGTTGTCGGTCAGGAGGCGGGCGGTCCCGCCGGTCGACAGGAGCTGGATGCCCTGCGCCGCCAGGCCACGGGCGAAGTCCAAGACGCCGGTCTTGTCGGATACACTGATCAGTGCACGTCGTATGGGGTACATCTCGATTGGTCGATATCTGAATGAGGTCTAATCACGGAAGAGAAAACTACGAATCACGCGAATCTGCGCGAATCAATTCACGGGGATTCGCGTGATTCGTAATTTTTTGGCTCTTTATGGATTCCGGACTGCTTTGGAGTGCGCCGGCAAAGCGGCGCGACCGAATCGAACCTCAGCGACGGGGAATAGCAACCGCGTTGGCCGGGAATCCGGGCTCTGAGCGCTACGCGCGCCGCGGCGACGGCGCTTTCCCCTGGCCGCAAAGCCGGTGCTGGAGACGGATGCATCGCCAAATCCAAAGCGGCGGCGGGCCCGTGTTCCAGGCCAACGCTGTGGTGACATCGGGCAGCGCGGATTCCGGTCGGTCCTGAAGTCAGGGTGCCGCCGCACTCCAAAACGTCCGGTAGTACCTTCCATGAGCGTGAACAGTCCAGAATCCATAAAGAGCCAATTTTTTTACCAACGCGCTCAGACAAATGTCAACAGCCTCTCGGGCATAGTCTTATGTGTCCCGACGTATCCTGTGATACACCATTTTCTTGCGCAAGGTGCTGCGACTGATGCCGAGCAACCGCGCGACCCGGGTTTGATTGCCCTGGGTGTAATCGAGCAGGGTTTCGATCAAGGGAAGCTCGACCTCGCCTATGACCATCCGGTGTAAATCCGTGACCTCGTATCCGTCGAGGTTCCTGAGGTAATGTGTCAGCGCATCCTGTACACACTCCCGCAGGGTTTCCGCGCGGTTTGCCTGGAGTGAGGTGAGCCGTCCCGGGTGATCTTCGGTTTGTTGGGAGTCGAGTTTCCGCTCCGCCGGCCCAATAGCCATACTGCTGGCTCCATGAGTCAACAGTCCATTGAAGAAAAAATTTCTCTTTAAGAGCTTGTTATTTTTGCGATATCTTCTTCGGGTATTCGGGCCCGAGATGAACCGCTCCTGTAAGAGACTTACCTACATCGCGCTGGTCCTCGGCGGACGCCGGACCGGCCGTTTGGGGACTCTCCGAATGTCGAGAGTAGCCGCAGAAAGGATGGAACACCTGCAAGCGCATGGTCAGATGCCTTCATCCAGGTACCGGCCCATGATAGCATTCGCGCCCGCCTAGCGACCCTGAATTATTTGGCGTTGTCCGGAAGGAAAAGATCCCTCCTGCGTCGGGACAGGGTTTGACGGGTTGCGTTCCACGCACCAAGGCTCGCTGATCGTCTGCCAGGTCAGTGCCGGCGTCTTGACGCAACCTACACCCACATGACCCCGACGTGGCCTGCTCGCGCGGGCCTCACGTGGGTGTAGGATGCGGTGAGCGCGGTAGATCTTACAGGATAGCACCGCGAGGAGGCGCGAACCGCATCAATGGACGCTCGCAGCAAACCGCAGCGGTGATGCCTCCTCCCCCGGGGAGGGTGTCGTAAAAGTCCGGTCCCCCAAACAGCACCAAATCATTCAGGATTGCTTGCGGCAGCCGCTTACCAGTACCCATTCGTTCGCTGTCCGGGGCTTGTCTAGCCTGAACCAAGGGGCGTAGGCTGCCATGATTTGGGCGCTTTGGTCGTGAAGAATGCCCGACACGGCGAGGCGTCCCTCGGCGCGAACCAGGGCTGCCAGCCGGGCCGCAAGCTCGACCAGCGGACCGGCCAGGATATTCGCCAGCAGTAGGTCGGCCGGCCCCTCCGGCACCTCCTCCGGGGGGCAGGCAAACAGGCGGTCGGCGACCCCATTGTGCTCCGCATTGGCCCGGGTGGCCTCCAGGGCCTGAAGATCATGGTCGACCGCGACCGCGTGGATTGCTCCGAGTCGCAAGGCGGCGATGGCAAGGACCCCTGAACCGCAGCCGTAGTCGATGACGGTCTTTTCTACAAGATCCGCCCCGTCGAGCCAACGCAGACACAGGGCAGTCGTGGGGTGACGACCGGTGCCGAAGGCGAGCCCCGGATCGAGCTCGACCACAACCGCATCCGGATCGTCCGCGGATTGTCCCTGCGGGCAGATCCAAAGCCGTCGGCCAAAGCGCGCGGGTTCAAAATCGTCCCGCCAAGTCTGTTCCCAGATCCGGTCCTCGATCCGCTCGATCTGCGGCTTCACACCGAGATGGGCGGCGAGGGATCGGGATAGCGCCAGTGCGGTCGCCAGGACTTGCGGTTGGTCGGGGTACAGGGCGGTGAGTCGCACCCGACGCCACAGGGGGGTGGTGCCGAGTGGCGGCTCGAGCTGGGGCTCATCCGCCGCGTCCCCCAGGGTCGTTGCCAGGGCACCGGCGTTCTCCAAGGCGGCCTCGAGCAGAGGTACGCAATCCCGCTCGACGACAAAGGAGATTTGGAGCCAGGCCATGGGGGCATACAGTCAGAAGGTAGGACGAGCCCGTATAAACTGCTTTTCGATTAGCAAGTTGTTTCCAGCTACCAGTCGCCAGTCATTGCAGCAGTGGCCCGCCTGCCTGGCGGTAGACAGGCACAAAGGACACAAAGCGGTGCGTAGCGTTATCTGCCGCTGGTTTGCATTACAAATCTTCGCGGTATCCCATACCCCATATCTGGAGCAAATCTCGGCATCCGCTCGCATAATCGCTCGAGAAATCAACGATCTGGAACTGCGGTAGCGTCCATGACAGCTCAGAATAGTTACAGGGTTTGTAGAGCAATGGGACAATGTTGTTTCCGTAGCGGTCTGTCTGAAGTGCAAAAAGTAATTCTCTCTTGACCCATTTGGACTCGACCGATGCAGGCGAGAGTAAAACGACAAAGGCATCACACCGAGACAGTGCGGCGCCGATTTCATCGTGCCACTGGCGCGCCCCGATAATGCTTTTTCTGCTGTACCAAATGGGGATACCATGAGCAATCAGGCAGTCACAGATTCTGGTAGCAAAAGCTCTATCTTTATCCGAATGCGAAAGAAATACCTCTGAGGGGCGCATGAGGGCACCTTGAAAAATACGATTTTCGTCAACGGCACGCTTGAATAATCAATG
This sequence comes from Candidatus Thiosymbion oneisti, assembly GCF_004359955.1. NCBI lineage: Bacteria > Pseudomonadati > Pseudomonadota > Gammaproteobacteria > Chromatiales > Chromatiaceae > Candidatus Thiosymbion > Candidatus Thiosymbion oneisti. The sequence goes on along the minus strand of NZ_SMSC01000042.1, from coordinate 8,563 downwards.
GGTTAGAATCACCTGATCGGTGAAAACACCTATTTTTCAAGGTGCCCATGATTGGGTATTCCTAGGCGGCTCGCTGTAATGCTTGTACGACGCTGTCTGCTGCAGCGCTTGGTCCCCCTTCGGGTGAAATCGGTTTCAGCTTCCGCAGGATCCAAGGGAATCCTTCTGTCGGACGAACGACAACGGGGATCAGGCGTCCGGAGAATTGCGATGCGCCCAGCGCGAAGTCGATCTCGCGCCGCACCCACTCGGAAGCCATGGCATCGGGTGATACAAGGGCTACCATGGCATCCGCATTCTCAAGGGCTTCGGCTATTTTCAACGCAAAATTATCGCCCGGATACAGCTCTGTTTCAGGGTCCCACACACCAAAACCCGCAGATCGCAACCGTTCTGCAAGGGTGTTGGCCCATTCGCTGTCTTCAGGGCTATAGCTGATAAAGACATTCATATACCGAGTTTTTTCTCCAGGTAGTGGATGTTGGTACCGCCGGCTCGAAAGGCGGCGTCCAGCAGGATGTGCCGTTGTAGGCCGATGTTGGTGTCGATGCCGTCGATGACCAACTCGCGCAAGGCGCTGCACATGCGCGAGATGGCGGAGGAGCGGTCCCCTCCATGGGCAATGAGTTTGCCGATCATGGAATCATAGTGGGGTGGAACCCGGTAACCGCGGTAGATGTGAGTCTCCATCCGAATGCCGGGACCACCCGGGGCGTGGAATTCCCGGATCTGACCTGGGCTCGGGATGAAGGTCTCGGAGTTCTCGGCGTTGATCCGGCATTCGATGGCGTGTCCTTGCATTGCGACATCTTCCTGCCGGTATCGCAGCTTCTCGCTGGCGGCCACCAGGATCTGCTCCTTCACGATGTCGATCCCTGTGACCATCTCGGTGACCGGGTGCTCGACTTGGACCCGGGTGTTCATCTCGATGAAGTAGAAGCCTCCACCCTCGAACAGGAACTCGAAGGTTCCCGCCCCGCGATAGCCGATGTTGCGACAGGCCTCGACACAGCGTGCCCCGATCTCGTTGCGTTGGGCATCGGTGACTCCGGGGGCGGGGGCCTCTTCCACCACCTTCTGGTGTCGCCGCTGCATCGAGCAGTCCCGCTCCCCGAGATGGATCACATTGCCGTGCTGGTCCGCAAGGAGCTGGAACTCGATATGGCGCGGGTTTTCGAGGTATTTCTCCATGTAGACCATAGGGTTGCCGAAGGCCGCGGCGGCCTCCGCCTGGGTCAGCGACATAGCGTTCAGGAGGGTGGCCTCGGAGTGCACGACCCGCATGCCGCGACCACCGCCCCCACCGGCGGCCTTGATGATGACCGGGTAGCCGATCTCCCGTCCCAGCTCCAGGGTCCGTTTCTTATTGTCGTCCAGGGGGCCGTCGGATCCAGGCACACAAGGGACGCCGGACTGGCGCATGGCATTGATGGCGGAGACCTTGTCACCCATGAGGCGGATGGTCTCCGGTTTGGGACCGATGAAGATGAAACCGCTCTGCTCGACCCGCTCGGCGAAGTCTGCGTTCTCCGCCAGGAAACCGTATCCCGGATGGATGGCTACCGTATCCGTGACCTCCGCGGCGCTGATGATGGCGGGGATATGGAGATAGCTGTCCCGGGATGGGGCCGGGCCGATGCATACCGACTCATCGGCGAGTAGTACATGCTTGAGCTCCCGGTCGGCCTCCGAATGCACGGCCACTGTTTTGATCCCGAGCTCCCGGCAGGCACGCAGGATGCGCAGGGCGATCTCTCCCCGATTGGCGATGAGAATCTTCTCGATCATCGATGGCTCTCACTCGATCACGAACAGGGGTTGGTTGTACTCTACCGGTTGTCCATTCTCGACCATGATCCTTTTTACCGTACCCTCCTTCTCAGCTTCAATTTGGTTGAGGATCTTCATCGCCTCGATGATGCAGAGGATATCGCCTGCCTTTACCTGCTCGCCTTCCCGGATAAAGGGCTCGCTGCCGGGAGCAGGGGTGCGATAGAAGGTACCGACCATCGGAGAACATACCAGGTTCTCTTCCAGCTCATCGTCCAGGGTGGAAATCGCAGGCTCGGGGGTCGGTAAGGGCGCGTTCGAGACCGTCGCAGCAAACGCCTGGGGTTGGGGCGGTGCGGACACGATTAGGGGTTGTGGCAGGGTCCCATGACGGCTGATCCGAATCGACTCTTCGCCCTCGTGAATCTCGATTTCGGCGACGTCGGATTGCTGCAGCAGCTCGATGAGCTTCTTGAGTTTGCGGGTGTCCATGTTTTCGTCGTTGGTTCTACTCGGTGTCTCGATCCAGCCGCTCGATAGCTGCATTCAATGCCAACTCGTAGCCGAGGGGACCCAAGCCGGTAATGATACCTTCGGCGATGTCCGAGAAATAGGAGTGGCTCCGGAAGGGTTCTCGGGCATGGATATTGGAAAGGTGCACCTCGATGAAAGGAATCGCCACGGCGAGCAAGGCATCGCGCAGGGCGACGCTGGTGTGGGTGAAGGCCGCCGGGTTGATGATGATAAAAGCGACGCCGTCACGCCCCGCGCCCTGGACCGCCTCCACGAGCTCATGCTCGGCATTGCTTTGCACGAGTTCGAGCCGGTGTCCCGCCGCCGCCGCCCGGTGGTGTAGCCTGGCACCGATGTGCTCCAGGGTGTCCCGTCCGTAATGCGCCGGCTCCCGAGTGCCGAGCAGGTTCAAGTTGGGGCCATTTAAGACGAGAATCGATGCCATAGGCGTAGAGATCAACTTTAATCCGCAGATTACGCAGATTTTCACAGATTGTTTAGTTTTTAATCTGTGAAATCTGCGGATAAACACGAATTTACACAAATTCGTGGTTATTCGTGGTTTTTTCGATCTAGTTCAGTAGAGGACCCAGCTGCTCGGTCAGGGCGGCACGGGTCACCTCACCGGACTGTGCGTAGACCCGCCGTCCATGGGAGTCGAAGATCGCGGTAAAGGGTAAGCCCTGCACGTGGTTACCCAACCGCCGGGACAGCTCGATGGCGTCCGTATCACCGAGTAGGATCGGAAAGCTGGCCGGATGCTCGGCCAGGAAGCGTTCCACATCCTCGTGGTTATCGATGGCGATACCGACCACCTGGAGACCGGCCTCGGCATGGGTGCGCTGCAGCTCATCGAACAGGGGCAGCTCCCGCAGGCAGGGCGGACACCAGGTGGCCCAGAAGTTGAGCACCAGTATCTTGCCGGCCCAGCGGCTGCTGGCAACTTCTTGTCCGTCGAGATCGGGCAGCTGGAACTGGGGTAGTCGATCGAGCTGGCCGGTTTCACTGTCCCCGCTACCGGGAAGCGATAGTCCGAACCCCGGTTTCCCATCCAGCCACCGCGAACCCAAGAGGCCGACCCCGATCCCGAGCAGGCCGACGATCACCATTATGAGCACGAGCCTGCCGCGGGTCATGGTATTGGTATCCCGTTTCATCAAAATTTTCTGTTAAAACCAATCCCTGTCATCTCGACCACAGAGAGGGATCTTCGGCTCGGCAAAGGCTCCCCGACGCACAAGATTTCTCGCTGCGCTCGAAATGACAACCAGCAGAACCAGAAAAAATAATCTACCAGAGCCTATTGACATTTATCCTAATCGATTGTTTTTCATATGTTAAACGGTCGCAACATCCAGCGGTCCGCGCAGCGGACCCTACCGTCGATCAAATGGTTCATGTAGGGTCCGCTGTGCGGACCTTCTGAATGTCAACACGATCGAGCCTACGCAGATGGTCGGCGAACTCCCGCGCCGGTTTGAAGCCGACCACCCGATAGCTGCGCAGCTCTTGGCCCTGGGCGTCGAAGAACAGGACAGCCGGTGGTCCCGGAAGGCCGAAGCGGCCCTGCATCAATTCCCGGTCCTGCGCATCATTGGCGGTGACGTCCGCCCGCAGTAGGACGAAGCGATCCAGCTCGGCGACTACCGTCGGATCGGAAAATGTATAGCGTTCCAGCTCCTTGCAGGATACACACCAGTCCGCATAGAAATCCAACATAACCGGCCTGCCGGCACCACCGGCGGCGGCCAGCTCCCGCTCCAGATTCGCGACCGATTTGATGGGCTTGAAAACGGCCTGTCGCTCGCTGGCCTCGCCGCCTCCCAGGCCGAGTCCGCGCAGGGGTTGCACCGTGTCCTTACCGCCCGCGGCTGTGCCCACCAGCATCAGCACACCGTAGGTGAGCAGGCAGAGGCCGAGGCCCTTCCACAGCTTGCTCCAGCCGTTTGCTGCGGGCGGCAATTGTTGCAGGGCGCCCAGATACACCCCTGAGCAGATCAGCAGCAGCCCCCACAAGGCCATGGTGGCGGCGGGGGGCAGGATACGCTCCAGCAGCAGGACGGCCACCGCCAACAGGGCCACGCCGAACACGGCCTTCACCACATCCATCCAGGCCCCGGCCTTGGGCAGCAACCTGCCCGCCGAGGTGCCGATGGCGATCAGCGGGGCGCCCATGCCCAGACTGAGGGCGAACAGGGAAGCACCACCCAGCAGCCAGTCGCCAGTTTGGCCGATGAAGATCAGGGCACCGGCCAGGGGCGGCGCGACGCAGGGGCCGACGATCAGGGCCGAGAGCAGACCCATGATGGCCACCCCGACCAGGGTCCCGCCCTCCTGACGGTTGCTGATGGCGGCGAGCTTAGATTGCAGCCTAGAGGGCAGCTGCAGCTCATAGAAGCCGAACATGGACAGGGCCAGGGCCACGAAGACCAGGGCGAACAGGCCAAGGCTCCAAGGGTTCTGGAAAGCTGCCTGCAGATTGGCGCCGAACAGACCCGCGAGCACCCCGGCGACGGCGTAGGTCAAGGCCATGGCGAGCACATAGACCAGGGACAGTACAAAGGCCTTGCGGGTGGTGATGGCCGCCCCTTGACCGGCGATAATGCCCGACAGGATGGGGATCATGGGAAAGACGCAGGGCGTGAAGGCCAACAGCAGGCCGAAGCCGAAGAATAGGACCACGGTCGCCCACGGATTGCCGCCGGCCAGCACGGCCGCGATCCGATCCGATTCGGAAAGGGGTTCACTGTCCTCCGTGGTTTCCGGAGGTGCCGTATCGGCAGTCGGCGCTCGGGCTCGGGATGTGGCGATGTCGGCGATCTCGGTGGCGGCGGGCAGGTCCAGGCCGATCCGCCGGGTGACCGGGGGATAACAGATCCCGCGCTCGGCACAGCCCTGGTACTTCACCACCAGCGTCAGGCTGGTCGGTTCCGTCGCTCCCCGCACCAGCGGCAACGGCAGGTCGATGCGGTGATGGTAGACGGCCACGTCGCCGATGCTGCCGTCCGGGCGTACCGTGTCGGGCTTGATCTCCGGCTCCGGCAGCTCATAGGGGCCGAGGGCGACGTTCGGGGCGTTTTCCAAGGCGATTCGAATCTGCTCCTGGTAGAGAAAGGTCCCGTCCGCGATGTCCCAGGTGAGCCAAAGACGGTCCGGGGCCGCGACCTCGGCGGTAAAGCGGAAGGCCTGTTCCGCCGTCGGGATGGCGTCTTCCGTTCCGAAGCCCAACGCCTGGCCGAGGTTCCAGGATACGCGGCGGGTTTCGGGGTCGAGCGCCTTGCCCGAGACACGAGATGCCTGGTCGGGCGGGAGCAACGCCGCTTCGCCCACGCCTACCGCCGGGGCAGCGAGCAGCGGGAGAAGCAGTAGCAGGAGGGTCAGACGTCCACCGAGGTACATGCAGTCACCCACCGCAGGTACGCGGGCAGACCCTTGGTCACGGGGATTGCGATGACCTCGGGCAGTTCGTAAGGGTGCAGCGCACAAAGACGCATGCGCAACGCCTCGAAGCGGGCGTTCGTCGTCTTGATCAGCAACAGCGTCTCGGTATCGCGTTCCACCTTACCCTGCCAGAGATAGGCGGATGTCAATCCGGGCAGCCGATTGACGCAGGCGGCAAGCCGCTCCACCACCAGCGCCTCGGCGATCTTGGCCGCGGTCTTCTCGTCCGGACAAGTGCAGAAGACCAACAGGACCTCTGAGTGGCCCTCTATCGAGTCTGGATGCATGTTGTCAAGTGTCCTTAAAGATTGGGTTCGAGTCTTCGGTCTCAAACTGCATGGCACATTAACGCGAACCGACGCAAAGGGGAACGCTTTGTTATCGAGCTGTGAAAATCCGTGTAATCTGCGGATCAAACGCCCTGTTCAAAAGCTTCCTGAAGGTGAAAAGACAGCTCGAACCGGGCATGGGGTTCCCGCTTTCCATCCTCATGTTAAGGTAGGTAACCGATATCCGAATTGCCCGAGAACCCGAGACCCGTCCCGTGTTTCTTTTTCTGCTGTTGTTCGTCGGAATCCCCCTGATCGAGCTCTACTTCCTGATCCAGGTAGGCTCGCAGATCGGCGCCTTATCGACCATCGGCCTCTCTATCTTCACGGCGCTGCTCGGGGGCGCGCTGGTCCGGATCCAGGGCTTTTCGGTGCTCATGCGGGTCCGCGATGCCATGGGGCGGAACCAGGTGCCGGCCCTGGAGCTGCTCGATGGGGCATTGCTGCTGGTGGCGGGCCTGGTCCTGCTGCTGCCGGGTTTCTTTACCGATACCCTGGGTTTCTTGCTGCTCGTGCCGAAACTGCGCCGGTTCTTGATCTTGCGCTTCTTCCGCATCCTTCCCGATGAGCCGTCGCCCGACCAGGGTCCGGACCGACCTGGTCCGCGAGTGATCGAGGGCGAATTTCGTCGCGAGCGGGATTGAAGAGATACAGGAAAAGCCAAAGATCGATTGGAGCTTCTCCATGAAATTTCCCTACGGTATTGCTGATTTTTATGCTTTGATCACGGAAGATTATTTTTACGCCGATCGTACGGATCGTATCACTTCCCTCGAAGCAGCGGGCAAACACCTCCTGTTCCTGCGTCCGCGCCGGTTTGGAAAAAGTCTGGTGCTGTCGATGCTGGAAAACTACTACGACCTAGCCAAGTCGGACGAGTTCGAGCGACTGTTCGAGCGCCTCAAGATCGGCGAAAATCCCACCCCCCTCCACAATCGCTATTTCGTGATGCGCTGGGATTTTTCCATGGTGGCCTCCCATGGCGACACCCAAGCCATCGAGCAGGCGTTGCACGACCATATCAACGTCTGTGTACAGGGTTTCATCGACCGCTACCGGGAACATCTGCCCCCGGTATCCTCCCTCAATCCCGGTAATGCCCTGGCCTCTTTTCACACCCTTGTCAATGCGGTGAACCGGACACCGTACAAACTCTATCTCTTCATCGACGAATACGACAACTTCGCTAACGAGGTCATGGCCGCACAGCTGGGTGGGGAAGACCGCTATGCCACCCTGGTGCATGGCGAAGGCATCCTGAAAACCCTGTTCAAGGCGATTAAAGCACTGAGCAGCGGGCAGGGTCTCGACAAGGTATTCATTACCGGGGTATCACCGGTGGTCATGAGCGACATCAGCAGTGGATATAACGTGGCCAGGGACATCTCTTTTCGTCCGGAGTATCACGACCTGTGCGGTTTCCAGGAAAGCGAAGTGGCCGGGGTGCTGGAGAGCATCGGCGAGGAATGCGAACTGACGGATACCCAGGTGGAAGAGGCCCTTGCCGTGATGCGCACCTTCTACAATGGCTACCGTTTCGGCTACGCAGCAGGCCCTCTCCTCTACAACCCCACCCTGGCGCTGTATTTCCTCGATGAGTACCGGCGTGATTGTGCTTATCCCCGGAAGATCCTGGACGACAACCTGGCTATGGATCGCAACCGCATCGAATACATCGCCTGCCTGCCCCATGGCGATGAACTGATCACAAAGGCCCTCGATCCCACCGACTCAATCCTGATCGACGAGTTGGCCAATCGCTTCGGCGTCGAGGACATGTTGACTGCCACCCGTGACCAACCCTTTCTGGCCTCCCTCATGTATTACCTGGGGATCTTGACCCTCACCGAGGGCGATGTCATGGGGGATTTGGAACTGCGTATCCCCAATCTGGTCATTCGACGCCTGTATGTGGAGCGGATTCTGGATGCGACATTACCGGAATACGAGGATCGGGAAACCGCCCGCCGTGCGGCGAAGACTTTCTATGGCAGCGGTGATCTCGAACCCCTGTGCGAGTTTATCGAAACCCGTTATTTTCAGGTATTCGACAATCGGGATTATCGCTGGACCAATGAGCTGGTGGTCAAGACCGCATTCCTGGTGGTGCTCTTTTCCGACACCTTTTACATCATGGATTCGGAAACGGCCATCGACAAAGGCTATGCTGATCTCAGCATGATAGTCCGTCCCGACATGCGCAAGTACCAGCTACTGGATCACCTGTTGGAATTCAAATACATCCCGCTGCAGGAACTGGGTCTGAGCAACCAGGAAGTCAGGTTGAAAAGCCGAGAGGAATTACGGGCTCTGCCCCGGGTCAAGGCCAAACTCGCACAAGCCGCGGAACAACTGACCCGCTATCGCGCCATACTGGAACAGGTCTATGGTGAAAGGCTACGCCTTTCCACCCATGCGGTGGTGGCCCTGGGGCTTACGCGGTTGGTTTGGGGGTAGTGGTTAAGGTTTAAATGGAAACATCGCCAATAGCAGTGTGCTGGGCACGCCAC
>NZ_SMSC01000041.1:0-23334 GCF_004359955.1 Candidatus Thiosymbion oneisti | reverse complement strand
CTAGTTTCTATCGATTCTACTAATTTTGGCACCGGAGCGTGAAAGTCAGGCGTGTGAGCAAGCAGATACTATGAACTTGCAATATCGGTCGAAACTAGGTACTAGGCAGAAACAAAATGAGTGTTCTCTCTTGCCATCATCTTGCCTTATATCTCCTCGAAGGCCGACTTTGCGGCGCTGACAAATGCTCTCACAAGTTTCGGGTCTTTGTCGCCATCCTTGTTTTCGACGCCCGTGTGGGAATCAACTCCTGCAGGTTTGACCGCCAAAATCGCATCCCGTACGTTCAAATGGTTGAGACCACCGGCAAGTATCACTGGACGGGGAGACATTTCAACAATTTTTCCACTGATGCTCCAATCATGGGTCTTGCCAGTGGCGCCCCTGGTTCCTGTATGGGGGTCGAAAGTATCCGTTATAAAGGCATCCACATAAGGCGGATACATCTGTAAGCCCTTGACAAGTTGATCTTTGTTGGATTCCCCAACGACAAGGCTCTTGATGATGAAAAGTCTTTTGCCGGAATTACGGAGGAGGTGCAACTGATGCACTTTGATCGGTCCATGCAGTTGTAGGTACGGAGTTCCAAGGGTGCCTGTGAAGTCGAGAATTTCCCGAGCCCCATTGAGATAGGTGATGATGACCGCTCTTGTCTTAGATCCCAGTGATCGAATGACCTCAGCGGCCTGCCGCTCGGTGAGATCAGGGGTGTTCACGTCGAGACGCAAAGGGAATCCAAGCCACTCTACCCCTGAATCCACCAACATCTTCGCTTCCATCAAATTTTTGATGCCGGCAATCTGAATTGTTCTCTCCATTACACCAAGCCAGCCTTTCCTCCTTTGTGACCTTTGAATCGGGTCCGATCAGGATAATGGGTGTCCTTTTTATCGATTCTGTAACGCCGTTGTCGCGAGTTGCGGGAACACTAAGCGATCCCGTTGTAGACAGGTTGAAATCGTCAATAAACCTCCGGCATGTGCTCCCAATACTCACCCATATCATGGGTGTCGAAAAACTGCACCAGTTCATCGAGTGACCCTATAGGGGGTAGGCCCTTGGGTTTATTTCTTGTCATACTGTTTTCTCTCTTTGGGGGCCATGTCTCTGGCACTCAATATTAATGCCTCTTTCGTCATTTTACGGATAAAGAGTATCGTCAAGTATCTTCCAGCATCCGTTTGGCCTTAAGGTGCCGATTTATCAACGGGAACAAGTCTAAAAGACAACTCCTACTCCGCCAAAGACATCGCCGTCACCACCACCGATCCCGATGTTTATCCAGGGGCGTGAATAATTGCTGCGAGTCTGTTGATCCGGCCACAGGTGGACCTTGTAGCTTTCCAGCAGCGGGAAGCCGTAATCTGCGTTCCCCAGCCGTCCTGTCCGGATCCCGGTGATGCGGCCGGTGGCGCTGACCGTGCGGCCGATCTGATAGTCGGTGGTATCCAGGAATCCCGGATGGATGATGATGAAGCGCCCTGTTTGCTCGGCTCCGGTACGGGGGCGGCCGCAGCTATCCAGGGGATAGGCGATCAGCTCGAGCTCCGTATGCTCCTTGAAATGACGGGTCTCGATCAGGATACCGCCCCATTGGATCGGCTTGCCCACATGATCGCCGGTGGCGGATACCACGGACGGTGTAATGGAAGGGGTGCCGACCGGCGGTAAGCAAAGATTGCTTGCACAGCTCGCCAGGAGAAGCAGGGAACAGACGATAGAGAAGCTGGTGTGCCGCATGGAGGTATTCTGAAGGCTCCGTATTACCAGTACCAAGGGTGCCAGGGAGAGTACCAGGGGTAATACCAAGGGTCCGGGTAGAAATAGGGCGGTCCCGAGGGTGATGGTTCTGGCCAGAGGTAAGGTTGTTCGACCGCGACCACCGGATAGGGGTAAGGATACTCGCCGATAGGTCGGGTTTCTACGCGCTTCAGGCGCCCGGTTACGGTGAGCAACCGCTTTTCGGGGTATTCTGCCGGATCGGCGAATCCCGTCAGCAAGGCGATGAAGCGGCCTGTGCCGGGCTCCTTTCCCCGCGGCTGTCCGCCCGAATCCAGCGGGCGGGACAGGATCTCGATCTCGGTGGTCTGCTTCCGGTTGCGGACCGCGACGATGGTACCGCCCCAGCGCACTCGCCGGTCGAGAAAGCGGTCGGGTTCTTGTTGTACCTGCGCAACCAAAATCGGTTTTTCCGGTGCCTTGCCAATGGCCGGGGGGACCTGCGAGGAGGCGCAGCCGGCAAGCAGCAGGATCACGGCGGAGAAGAGTGCTCCGGCTTGCCGCTTAGGCGGTGGCAGGGCGGACGGTTCCGATTTCATCGTCGGCGTCGTGGCTGCACTTTTTGAGGACAGGCACAGGGATCTGCCCGCCGCATCGGATTGGTGTCCATTCGTGGTTCTTCCCGCGCCCGGATCAGCCGCTTCTACCAGCGCATCGGCTCCGATCTCGGTGAGAGGCTGTCTAAAAATTAAGATACTGATTTTAGGGCATAAAATCTGAAAATTTCGCGCTCGTTCCCACGCTCCAGCGTGGGAACGCCGTCTTGTCCGCTCCAGCGGACGCAGCTTCTCCGTGCTGATAGGCATTGGCTGTTAGCCTACCAGGCGCTTAATCGATGCTGGAGCGTCAGATCCCTCCTCCGTCGGGACCAGGTCTGCTCCCACGCTGGAGCGTGGGGAGCCAGCCGAAAATCAATGCCAGTAGAAAATCAATAGGTTAGTTTTTAGACAGCCTCTAAGCCTGCCATAGTAGCTCCCGGCCCAGGTCAGGGCTCGATATGCTCGAAGATCTTGACGACCTTGGTCACACCGGGCACATAGCGGGCCTTTTCCGCTGCCGCCTTCGCCTCCCGGGGGTACACCAGACCCATGAGGAATACGCTACCTGCCTCGGTAACGACCTTGACGCGGGTTGGGTCGAAACCGGGAAGGTCGATCTTCGTCAGTGCGAGCTTGACGCGGGAGGTGATCAGGGCGTCTTCGCTCTCCCGTGCAAAGCTCGCCGATGGTCCGATCGTGACCTCGTCGATTACCTTCCTTACCCGCGGCAAGCGGGCTACCTTCTGGGCGAAACGGTCCCTGATATGTTGGGTCTCGGCCTGTCCGGTGAGAAGCACCCAATGGTTATAGCTCGTGGTAGCGATGCGACTATGCCTGTCGATGTCGGGATTGTCGGTCAATAGCTGGGCCACTGAGCGTTCGGTGTACTCGTCCTCCAGCACAGTGCGCGAACCGCGCCGCTCATGGGCCACCGAGGCCGCGGTAGCGCCGCCGAGCAGGAGGGCACCGCATCCCTGCAGCAAAGGGAGGGTAAGGCCCAGCACCAGCGCTGTCCTCAATGTCCGCTGGTTCGGCATTTGGAGCGGCCGAAAAATACGCTTTCGCAGATCATTGCACATTGAATGCATTCCGGATCCAGTTGATATGGTTGTTGCCGCTGACCGCGATGACGTCGAAGCGGCAAGCCAGTTTGGTCGGATGGTACCGCAGATAATGGGCCGCGGCCGCCGCGAGTCGGTGTTGCTTGTGGATGTTGACGGTCTCCGCCGGGGTGCCGAAACGCGAGGAGGCCCGGAATCTGACCTCCACGAACACCAGGGTATCCCCCTCGCGCATCACCAGGTCGATCTCACCGCGTCGGCAGCGGTAATTAGGCTCCAATAAACGCAGCCCCTCTGCCTGAAGGTAGGTGCAGGCGAGACGTTCCGTGTCACCGCCGCTCCTTGCCAACCGGTTAGTGGTCGGTATCGGCAAGGGTGGAAACCCCTAGACGGTGGGATGCGAAGCCGCGGCGGGGCGCAAAGCCATGTTTAAAACAGCGATTTTGCCCACGCAAAGATCCTCAGTTCCGGTTTTTGCTGATCGCTCGTTGGTTCGAGCTTGACCGGGCCGGTAGCATCCATACGGGCCAAGGTCAGCTTACGTTGGACCCGCCGCCGGGAGTCCAGGCGGAGAGTACCAGTCTTCCCCTGGACGCGTACCTGCGGGTTACCGGACAGCCAATCCAGCCGCGAGCCGAGGCGATAGGCATCGATTCCCATGGCATAGAGCCGCGGCAGCTGCTTGCTCAATCCCTTGGAAGACACGGCGTCACCCGGCGTCGGCTCGACGAGCCAGGGGATCTCGACGAAATTCAGTCCCACCAGATACTTGTCGTCTTTGGGATCGAAATGTCCGTCGTAGATGTGGGAGGTCGCGTAAACTCGCGTCTTGGTGCCGAGTTTGCTCCGGATCTGAACCCATGCCCGGCGCGCCAGCTTCGAGGGGGTGGCCAAAAACATGAAGTCCGCCTGTGCGACCTGCTCGGACAATTTTTTGACCGTACTTGAGAAGTCCGTGGCCCTCGGGTTGAATGCCTGGGCGGTGACAAGGGTTCCACCCTGGGCCTTCCACTGCCGGCGAAACGCCCGCGACATCCGCTCTCCCCACTTGCTCTTGGGGTACAGGATTACGGCCTTACGATGTCCTTCGCCCCAGGCCCTGGCGGCTATTTCGCTTACCTCGTCTTCCGGCGCAAGGGAGAACTGGTAGAGGTTGGACGGTTTGGCGGCAGCCGCTACCCGGTTCAGGGCCAGGACCGGGATCGGCAGTGTGGTCGAGCCCGCGAGCTTCTCCACCGCCGGCTTCTGCAGGGGACCGATCGCCAGGCGTGCGCCGTCCTTGGCGGCTTGCCGTACCAAGGCGCTGATCGAGCCGGCGGCGCTATCGTAGAAGCGTAGCTTGGGCCGCTTCCCCTCCGGGTCCGCTTCCCGGGCGGCGAGTATTCCAGCACGCACGACATTGGCGGCGCCGGCGAAGCGGCCGGATTCGGGAAGCAGTACAGCCAGGGTCTCGTTACCCTGATAGCCCCCGGTGACGAGTCGGTCGCGCTCGGAGTCGGCCTTCGTCCTCAAGCCGGCGCAGCCGCTCAGGGCGATGACCAGGGTGGCGAGCAGGGACAGGATGGCGATGCGGGCGGTAGCAGTCGGGTCGATTTTTTGGAACATCTTCGGTCCGGTACTTATTCTGGATGGTGTAGAGGCCAAATGTCTCATAACTCTAGCATACTTTACGTAGTAGCGACGCCCATCGGCAATCTGGGGGATATGACCGATCGGGCCCGCCAAGTGCTCGCCCAGGTCGACTTGATCGCCGCCGAAGATACGCGCCACACCCGTCGCCTGCTGACCCACTTTGGGATCAAGGCAAAGCTCTGCCCCTACCACGATCATAACGAGGCACAAATGGCCGAGCGTTTGCTCGCGTTACTCTCGCAGGGTCGGGACCTTGCCCTAGTCTCGGATGCGGGTACGCCTTTGATCAGCGATCCCGGCTTCGTGCTGGTGCGCGCAGCGCGGCAGCGTGGTTTCAGCGTGGTGCCTATACCCGGTTCCAATGCGGCGATCTGCGCCCTTTCCGCCTCCGGCCTGCCCTGTGATCGCTTCCTGTTTCTCGGTTTCCCCCCGCGTGCCTCGGCCAGGCGCCGCGCGTGGCTGACCGGCTTGCTTACCGAGCCGGGGACCTTGGTCTTCTATGAGTCCGGTGGCCGTGCCGCGGCGTCACTGGCGGACATGGGCGCGGTACTCGGCACCGAAAGGCGCGCCGTTTTGGCCCGAGAGCTCACCAAACGCTTCGAGACCTTCATCCATGCCCCCCTCGGCGCGCTTGCCGAACGCCTGGATGACGATCCGGAGCAACGGCTCGGAGCGCTCGTTATATTGGTAGAAGGCAGCCGCAAGACCGATGAGACCGTCCGGGAGGCTGAGGAAGAGCGAGTCCTGACCATTTTGTCCGATGCCCTTCCCCTCAAACAAGCCGCCGCGCTCGCCGCTCGTATAACCGGTGGCAATCGGAACCGGCTCTACCAGCTTGCGTTGCGGCGGCGTGAGCACCGGGGTTTCGACTCGCCTAGGGGCTGTTGATATTTTCTTCTCGTCCCCACGCGCCGCGTGGGGACGTGGAAGCTCCGCGCCGCGGAGAAGGCGGGTCGGAACAGCCTCTTGCCGGCAAATCCTGGCCGGCAGGATACCGGCGTTCCCAGCGCTACGGCGGGATGCGCTGCGCTTTCCCGCCCTACGGTCCTGGATGGTCAATCAGGCTGTGTGCCTGTGCGGTTCAAAGGATCCCGCACAAGGGGCCGCTTATGCTGGAACGGCGGCGGGATGTCTTGCGAAGTTCAACCCTTCGTAACAAAATTGTCATATTGTTCCCGCCTTCCTCCCCGGTTGCGATCAGGGTTGTGAGCAGGGCTACCGAATAATAATCTCTTAATTCCGGTTTGGATGCCTAATGCATCGCTGTAACCTGTTGCTTTCTATCGCGTTATCATTCGGTTGCCCTGGGGGCAGCGGTATCCCTTAGCTGGTAGTGCCTAATATGTAGTGATAAGTTTCCGGTTGAACGCTACTGGCAATACTTCAAGCTCTGTGCTGTTATCCAATGGTACAGGATTCACAGGATTCACAGGATTCACAGGATTTGCAGGATTGACAGGATTTTTCTTCGTTTTAAGGGCACTTTGAAAAATACGATTTTCGCCAACGGTACGTTTGAATAATCAATGGCTTAGAATCGCTCGATTGATGAAAACACCTGATTTTTCAAGGTGCCCTTTAAAGAATCCTGTTAATCCTGAAAATCTTGTTAATCCTGTCCGATTGGAACTTTGCAATGAGCATTCAGAACAGGATCACTACATATTGAGCACTACCCCTTAACTTGCAGGAGGGAGATCCCTGAAGACATGGTTCGGATCGCGCGCGAATATCTCATCCCGGATGGGATCGGCTTAGAGAACGTTAAACATCTGATCCGAGACCGGATGCGTTTCATCGAAGATCCCACCGATGAGGTAACCAGGCGGTTCCTGGACAGCTTCGACTGGCGCCTCTATCTCGATCAGGCCACGTTGGAAGAACGGCTGGACGCCGCGGGTCGCCGGTTGGTGTGGCGGGATCTGGGCACCGACGCCCCACCCCGGATGCAAGGCATCGACGCGGCGCCGGGCTTCGCCTGGGATCTGCCCACAGGTCCGGTGCGCGACCGACTGGAACCGGTGCTGGGGATCCGCCGGTTATTGCCGCTGCTGGAGGTCCGAAGCCGGGTGCAGCCCTTGCGTCTGCTCAACGAGGACGACAAGACGGTGGTCCGCTTGCTGCTGGAGGACAACCGGTTCAGGGATGCGGACCGCGACCGTGAGGGGCCCCTGGCGGCGCGGGTCTGTCTGCTGCCGGTCAGGGGCTATGCGGCGGATCTGCGGGAGACGGCTCGGATGCTCAGCCGGGATCTGGAACTGGAGCCGGCGCGCAACCAGGTGTTGTCGGAGGCCCTGGCCGCTGCGGGTCGCTGTCCGGGGGATTATTCCTCGAAGCTCGATTACCACCTGGATGGGTACCAACGGGCGGATGCCGCCGCCAAGGAGATTTTGCGCGGGCTGCTGGATACCCTGGAGGCCAACATCGAGGGCGCCAAGGCAAATCTGGATTCGGAGTTCCTGCACGACCTGCGGGTAGCCACCAGACGCACCCGCTCGGCGCTTACCCAGATCAAGGGCGTGTTCGCGTCGGAGCTGGTGGAGGACTACAAGACGCGCTTTGCCTGGGTGCAGCAGATCACGGGTCCCATGCGCGACCTGGACGTCTATCTGCTGGATTTCGATGGTTACCAAGCGCGCCTACCCCCACCCCTGCGGCCCTGTCTCGAACCCTTGCGGGCGTTCCTGGCGGACCATTACGAGGGGGTCCACAAGGCGTTGGTGCAGGCGCTTGGCTCGCCGGAGTTCAAGGGTCTGCTGACGTCTTGGCGGGCCTTTCTGGAAGCGCCGGTCCCGGAGCGTTCCGCCGTCCGCAACGCCATGCGCCCCACCAAGGCGGTGGCGGATGCCCGTATCCGGAGCATGTATCGGCGGGTGCGCAAAGCGGGTCGGGCCATCACCCCCGATTCCCCCGCCCCCGAGCTGCACGCGCTGCGCAAGCATTGCAAGAAGCTGCGTTATCTGCTGGAGTTCTTCAGCAGTCTCTACCCGCAGCAGATCGGTGCGCTGGTCAAGATGCTCAAGCGACTGCTCGACAACCTGGGCAGGTTCCAGGATACGGCGGTGCAGGTCGACCACCTGCGAGAGACCGCCCAGCAGATGCAGGACGCGGGGGGCGTCGAGACCGATACCCTACTCGCCATGGGCGCCCTGATTGGCCGTCTGTTCGACCACCAGCAACAGGCCCGGGTCGCGTTCTCGGCGATCTTTGCCGACTTCGATTCAAAACCGAATCGGCTGGTCTGGCGCGAGCTGTTTGCCCCCGAAGGTAGACGAGGTCAGCGAGCTTGAAGGTCATCGGTGTCTACAATATCAAGGGTGGGGTCGGGAAGACCGCCACCGCCGTCAATATCGCCTATCTGGCCGCGGAAGAGGGCAATCGCACCCTGGTGTGGGATCTGGACCCCCAGGCCGCCGCCACCTATTACTTCCGGGTCAGGCCCAAGGTCAAAGGGGGCGGCAAGGCCCTGGTAAGGGACAAGCGGGCGCTCGATACAGTAGTGAAGGGGACGGATTTCGAGAACCTGGATCTGCTGCCCGCGGATTTCTCCTTTCGCAACCTGGATCTGGTCTTGGAGGATGCCAAACAATCCACCAAGCGGCTGTCGCGGTTGCTCAAGCCCCTGGCCGAGGACTACGACTACATCTTCCTGGACTGCCCGCCCAGTATCTCCTTGGTCTCGGAGAACATCTTCCGGGCCGCCGATGCCATCCTGGTGCCCATGATCCCCACCACCCTTTCGGCACGGACCCTGGATCAGCTGCTGGCGTTTCTGGGGGAACACGGCCAGCTCCGGGCGCTGCGCGTGCTGCCCCTGTTCACCATGGTGGATCGCCGCAAGCGCCTGCATCTGGACATCATCGAGCGCTTGGCAGGGGATTATCCGGATCTGCTCGCCACCCGGATCCCCGATGCCTCGGACGTGGAACGGATGGGCATCCACCGCCAGCCCTTGCCCGCCTACGCACCCTCCAGCGCCGCTGCCAGGGCCTACCGGGCCCTATGGGATGAGATCAAGCGCAAGCTGTAGAGCGGGTCGGGTCGGTAGGGGCCGTCGGCATTTATGTGAGCGGTAGAAGGAGACCAATCTTACCTGCTATTCCTCGGTTGGTGCCTCGACAACCAGGTCGCCCCAGTCGAAAGTGGCCAGGGTATAGTCAGGCAACGGTGGCGTTTGCGCCTTGTCAACGAGCGTTGGGACCCTTCCGACTTCGAGTACCCTCATGATCCATTGCGCCAGCGTGGCATCGTCGGGCGGCCCCGTCTCAAACGCCATAACGAACAGAGAATCGGACCAGAGGTCGAATATGGCCGGGGCGAGGATCGCCGCCTCCTGTTTAGTCTCGGCGACTGCCGCCCACCCCGCGACACCCCATGGCAGGCAGCGTGCCCCCAAATTCCTGGTTTCTGTCTCGAATGGCCGCGGTGGTGGGTCGGGCACGAATACGAATGTTCGTTGGACTTGGAGGTCCTCGGGGGCGACACGTCCGGACTTGGGTTCGATGAGTGTGAACAGCCTGGTTATCCGGTTTTCACGTTCTTCGGCGTTCATGCCCTCGACCCAGAATGGCATGGTCCTCTTTGTCATCTCATCCTCAGAACTTCGCGCCGTGAGCCAGGAGTTTCAGCAATCCCTTCAAGATTTCCTTGGCACTTGCTTCGTGTTTCAAGATGCGTTGCACGCCTACGATTCTGCCATTGACTACGAGATGTCCCCCATGGGTAACGAAGCGCAGGATGCTTTGGCCGGCATTGTTGTTAATGTTGAGAATCGTCATTCCATCCCTTGCCTTGGTGCTGCGGTAGAGAGCATCCAAGCGACCCAGGGTCACCCCGCCGGGCTGTCCACCCACTCCCAGGCGGATAGCGACCCTACCCGGTATATGCAGTATCTTGATCGATGCGAGAGATCCGGCAGCAATCGAGGAGACCAGGAAGACCCCCTTGCCCACGGTACGACCAAGCTTCGGGTTGAGGTTCGCAAGATCCGCGATCGTGGCTCCGGCATGACCGAATCCCTCGCTCAGCAGGTTGAACCCATGCCCCTTATTGGCACCGGACAACTGAGTGATTCCGTCGGCAATGGTATTGCTGCCCAGCACAGCCATGACCACACCGCCGGCCGTAGTGCCTGGTTCGGGCACGATAATTCCCACCAGCCCGACCGCACACTCCGTAACGCCCAACACGACCTTGCCGGTACCCCAGCCGACCTGCGAAAACAGGGATGCGCGAGTTTTGAGGAACTCGGTTTCTATCGCATGCTTCAGGTGTTCGGCACGATCTGCATCGGAGTAGTTGGAGATCAAACCCTTCCGGTCGATCTTGATCACTTTCCTGGCATGATCTACCTCCCAACCGTCTAGATCGACAGTTGGATCGAACATCTCGATGCGGTAACCTCTCCCGCCTTGCGAAGGGTACGCGAGTATCTGCAGTAGAATGACTGACAGATCAACTGGGTATCTGTCGACAAACGTCGATATCATACGTTCGTGCATGGCTTGGCTTTCCCGTTGGCGTTTTCGATTTCACGCATAATAGAGCATCGACTTCAGCCGCTAAATCCCTTCTACCCTGTTAGGGTGTGTTGACATTTAACTTCCTGATGAAAATTTTCGAATTATAAATGGCCTTTCGCCGCCAGCCTGCCGATCAAGGCGTAACAACAGGGCGAGCGCGTATAAAATTTTTTAAAATCAATGAATTCAGATAGTTGAAGGCTGAACGTAACAATAAGGTTTAATTATAACTTGTTGATTTTTAAGGACATGCGCTCGCCCTGGGCGTAACAACCCATGCAACCTGAAGTGAGGTATCCAATGTCACTCGAAACACGCCGCGGCTTTTTGGCCGCTTCGGGAAAGCTGCTCGTCGGTACGGTCGCGCTCGCCTCAATGGGCGCGCAGGCGTCGGATGAGCACGAACATGGACATAGGCCTGACGGACCTGGGGGTGAGCGCTCGGTCGATGCCACATCGGAGGACACCTGCGCGACCTGCCGATTCTGGGGCGGGATGCGCAAGCTCTCCGACGACGGAAAACAAGTGATCGCCCAGAGCAAGGGCTGGTGCAACAATCCCGATAGCCCCAACCATCGGAAGCTGACGATGGCCGACCACCGGATGGGGAAGGCCGACGTTTGGAAACAGTGGACTGCCCTCTAAGGGCAGGCACAGGGACCTGCCCCTACGGCGAGGGGACCTTAGGGGGCGTTCTCAATAACAAATTATCCAGGGATAACAACCGGAACGAGAACCACGGATGAACACGGATCGACACGGATGGCGACAAATCCGTGTTTATCCGTGTCTATCCGTGGTTCGATATAGCCAGGATTAGATCGTTTGTTAATTGAGAACACCCCCTAGTACCCCATTTCGCATGATTTTGCTGTAGGGAACGCCCTCCGTGGCGTTCCGAACAGTTTTCGGAACGGCACGGAGGCCGTTCCCTACACATGCAATATCGATTGCAATAAGGTACTAGGAGGATCCCTGCCCAGTCCTTTCCAATCCTGAAATGAGCCTGAAAGAGGAAGCGTGAGGATCGGTAACCCTGCCGTTGAGGAGAGAACATGACTGAACGGGACCTCCGATTCGATATCCTGGTGGTGGGCGGCGGTATGGTGGGGGCCGCCTTGGCCTGCGCCTGTGTCGGCAAGGGTTGGCGGATCGCTCTGGTGGAAGCCCAAGCGCCCCAACGCTCCTGGCCGTCGGGAGAGGTAGATCTGCGCGTGTCGGCCCTCAACCGCGCCAGTCAGCGCATCCTCGAACGGCTCGGGGTCTGGGATCGAATCACGCGGCTGGGGGCGAGCCCTTACCGGGAGATGCACGTTTGGGATGCCGTGGGTGGCGGCAGCATCCACTTCGACAGCGCCGAGCTCGGTGAGCCTGATTTGGGGCATATCGTCGAAAACCGAGTGACCCAGCTCGCCCTCTGGGAGCGCCTGGAAAGGTCGGAGGAGGTCACCTTGCTGTGTCCGTCCGCCGTGGGCGCGATCGAGCTGACCACGGATGCGGCCCTCCTCGACCTGAAGGACGGACGGCGGATCAGCGCGCGCCTGTTGGTGGGAGCGGACGGACGCGACTCGCGAGTGCGGAGTCGCGCCGGCATCGCAAGCCGGGGGTGGCTCTACGATCAGCAGGCCATCGTGGCGAACGTGCAGATACGGGAGTGGCACCGGGAGACTGCCTGGCAGCGCTTCCTGCCCACGGGTCCCCTGGCCTTTCTGCCCCTGCGTGATGGTCGTTGCGCCATCGTTTGGTCGGCCACCGAATTCAGGGCCCAGGAGCTCTTGGGGCTCGAAGAGGCGGGTTTTCGTTCGGAGCTCGAAGCGGCCATCGAGGGTCGTTTGGGGCCTATCGGTGACATCGGGCCGCGGGCCGCGTTCGGATTGCAGCTGCAGCACGCCGAGCACTATGTGAAGCCGCGCCTGGCCTTGATCGGGGACGCCGCTCACGCCGTGCACCCACTGGCAGGGCAAGGCGTCAACCTGGGATTGTTGGACGCGGCGGCCCTCACGGCGGCCCTCGACGAGGCCCGGGACAGACGTCGGGACATCGGTGGGCTGTGGGCGCTGCGACGCTATGAGCGTGCACGCCGTGGCGATAACCTGCTCATGCTGGCCGCCATGGACGGATTCAAGCGTATGTTCAGCAACGCCGTGCCGCCGCTGGCCGTCCTGCGCAGCATGGGCCTGTCGCTGGTCGACCGGCTGGTGCCGATCAAGCACCTCTTCATGCAGCATGCCCTGGGAGCAGGGGGTGATCTGCCACCGCTTGCCCGTCCAGGGTTATCGGATATTGGGAAGCTGTCCGGTTAAAACGGAGCCTAGCCCATGGGTAGTCCGGTCCCCCGAACCGCGCCGAATCATTCAGGATTCCTTTATGATGCGGTTTGCTGCCTGCCGCTTGTCCGCCGGGCTTTTCCCATCCCTGGGGGTAGGCCAGCCCAGGCAGGCGTGCTGGGGGCGGTGGGCAGGCGCTCACCACATCCTACACCCGAAGTGAGGTCCGCACGGGCAGGCCACGCGGGGGATCATGTGGGTGTAGGTTGCGTTAAGACGCCGGCACCGCACCCCGGTCGACCAGCGCGCCTTGGTGCGTCGCAACGCAACACGTCCGGTCCCTCAAACAGCGCCGGATAATTCAGGGTTGCTACTCCCTCACCGCGCTCCTCGCCTGGGTTGCTCAGGCGATCGCTCCTCTCCGGACCGCAAGCACGCCTACCGCCTCAACTTCGCCAATGCGCTCTTCGAGATGCAGGATAACCTGGTTCGCTGGTTCGTCTATGGAATGTTCGGATAGCTAGGGCGTGTTGACATTTAGAAGGTCCGCGCAGCGGACCCTACAATCAATCAAGTGGTTAGGGTAGGGTCCGCTGTGCGGACCGCTTGAGCATTGCGGTTACCTAACAGATGAAAAACAAACGGTTAAGGTTAAATGTCAACAGGACCTAATACCGGGACGATAACCACTACCCAGGGTTCAATAGCCCCTGCGCCCGCGTCGGGATTTCTCCGGGTTGCGCAGCAGTAGGTAGAGGGCGCCGGTGCCTCCGTCGCGCCGGGTTGCCGAGCAAAAGGCGAGGACCTCGTCGTACAGTCGCAGCCAGTAATTCAGCTTGTGCTTGAGCACCGGCGGTTGCTCCGGGGAGCGGCCGCCCTTGCCGTGGATAATGAGGGCGCAGCGCACGCCCCGGCGAGTGCAGTCGCGCAGGAACTCGTCGAGAATGCGCTCGGCATGGGCCGTGGTCAGACCATGGAGGTCCAGTTTCAGCCCTACCTCCATGTGACCGCGCTGGAGATCAGCAAGCAGGCGCTTTTGCACTCCCGCGCGGGAGAAGAGCAAGTAGTCGCCGGTCTCGATCTCCGCCTCGGCCAGGGTCGCGCGTCGGGGCTGTTCGCTCAGCTCCGGCGGCTGAACGATAGGGACCGGGGGTGGACGCCGCCGGAAGGGTTCGGCTTGATCGGTCGCGATGGGTTTTGCGTCTTCGACGGCATTGCGAAACAGCTTCGCTTCCGAGGTTAGCAGGTGTTTTCGCATGCTTCCGGCAACCTCGAGTGCAGGGAGTTCTTGATTGAGGATGTCTGTTGCGTGTGGATGCTGCGGAAAGCAGGCACGTTGTTTTGACCGTGTCCTACCGTCGGTAGTTCCAAGGGTGGGTGTTCGCTGCCCAGGATTCCAGTATTATGGGTTGCCTTGCAGCGCACGGGTTGCTGCGTCGGGCCTGACGAGGGTGAGCGCCTATAAGCCTTCGCCAAGGACATGATCTTAGCGGATCGGTTTGCCTTGTGTCAGAAGGTAGATCGGGTTTAGGCGTATATCTCCGGGTCGAGGCGTCAAATAGACCTGAACGCGCCGTAACCCGACAAACCCTACTTCGGGTGGGCCTTGGTTGTCGGGTTAAGGCGTGCCCGGATTGATCGACTCAACCGAACATCGGGGTACACGCCTAACCCGACCTACATTTTGACCGGACTCCGGCGTCCGTGCGTCCGCAATCCGATGAGAATCCTGATACAGGTGGATTTGACGTACCACACCGCTTTCGAGCTGACGGCGTGCCGGCTAGATGGATGCAGCTGACCGATGCAACAAGGGATCGGGATGACGTCCCAGCGCACGCGCGAGCGCCTGATTCAGCGGCTCGAAGAGGCCGGAATCCACAACCTGGATGTGCTCGCCGTCATGCGCCGGTTGCCGCGCCATCTGTTCGTGGACGAGGCCCTGGCCAGCCGTGCCTACGAGGAATCGGCCCTGCCCATCGGCCACGGACAGACCATCTCCCAGCCTTACACAGTAGCGCGCATGACCGAAGCGCTCCTGGCGCCAGGCAGCCCCGACACCGTATTGGAGATCGGCACCGGTTCGGGATTCCAGACCGCGGTGCTCGCCTCGCTGGTGCGTCGGGTCTACAGCGTCGAACGGGTGGCGGACCTGTTGGAACGGGCTCAGCATGCCATGAGGAGGCTCGAGCTGCGAAACGTGCGTCTGCGTCACGGTGACGGTGCCCTGGGTTGGCCGGAGTACGCGCCCTTCGGTGCCATCATGGTCACCGCCGCGCCGGCGGGAATTCCCCGGGTGCTCGTCGATCAGTTGACCATGGGCGGTTGCATGGTGTTGCCCATCGGGCACTCGGAACGACAGGTGCTGGTGCGTGTGTTGAGAACCGAAACGGGTTATGTCCACGAGATATTGGAGCCCGTCACTTTCGTACCCTTGCTCGGAGGCGTGGCTTAATGCGCATCTTCTCCCCCCTCTACGATCGCGTCATGGCCTGGTCGCGGCACCGTCACGCCCCCTGGTATCTGGGTGGACTGAGCTTTGCGGAATCCTCTTTCTTTCCCATTCCGCCGGATGTGATGCTTGCCCCCATGAGTATGGCCAAACCGCAGAAGGCGTGGTGGTTCGCGGGCTTGACCACGGCCACCTCGGTGCTCGGCGGTCTCTTAGGTTATCTGATCGGCCATTTCGCATTCGAGCTGATCACCCCCCTGGTTGCGGAAGGCGGACGCTACGCCGAACCCTTCGCCGCTGCCGAGGCCTGGTTCCAGGCGTGGGGGGTGTGGGCCATCTTCATCGCCGGGTTTTCTCCCATTCCCTATAAGATTTTCACTATCTCCGCCGGGGTGTTGCATATGGCGCTGATCCCTTTCCTGATTGCCTCGGCGGTGGGGCGCGGGGCGCGCTTTTTTCTCGTTGCCGCCCTCATGGCCTGGGGTGGCGAGCGGATGGAGAGCACCCTGCGGACATACGTGGACCGTATCGGCTGGATCATGGTCCTACTCATTATCTTGGTGGTACTCCTCCGGTAGGTTACCGAAGTGGAACGCGGATGAGGGCGGAGGCGATGCGAGTGGCGGCAGGTGGGCATCGAGGTCGGTAGCTTGCGGATAGTTGGCCGTCGAGCCGGATCCGCATTCGTGGCCCTGCTGTTCGTCCTGGTCCTGGCGGGGTGCAGCTCCCTAGAGCCTGCCCCGCCCGGCTATTACCGGATCCGCAGCGGCGACACCCTGTCCGGGATTGCCCGTCGGTATAAGGTCGGCTACAAGACCCTGGCACGCTGGAATAAGCTGGGTCCTCCCTATCGCATCTACGCAGGCTCTCTGTTGCGGGTAAAACCGCCGTGGGGGAAGAGCAGCTCGACCAACCGCGGTACTCAACGGACGGTAAAGACGGCAAAGCGGTCGAGGGGCAAAAAGAAGGCTGCTGCCAAGACCTCGACCAAGACAACGCGGCGCGCGCCGGGCAAGCGCGCGCGGGTGGCATCCGGATTGCGCTGGCGGTGGCCGCTCGGTGGTAAGGTTGTGCAAAGGTTCCGGAGCGGGGACCGGACGCAACAGGGTATCCGCATCGCCGGGCGTCCCGGTCAGAAGGTAGTGGCCGCGGAGAGCGGGACCGTGGTCTACAGCAACAGTGGACTCAAGGGTTATGGAAACCTTATCATCATCAAGCACGCCAAGGGTTATTTGAGTGCTTACGGCTTCAACCGCCGGCTCTTGGTGAGCGAAGGGGCCCGCGTGAAGCGCGGTCAGGGTATCGCAGAGGTGGGACAGGCGTCCGATGGGGCCTATCGTCTCCACTTCGAGGTTCGGAGGAAGGGTACCCCAGTGGATCCTCTGAGGTATCTCCCGTAAGGCGATGAGCGGAAAATGGCATGCCGGATTGCGCCGAATTTTGGTTCGTCTTCCAGGTGCGACAACAGGCGCATGATTAGACTTAAGTAACTGTTGTCGCAACCTAAAAAAACGGACGAAAAGACAAACAAGATGGTATGTCATTTGACAGAAATCGCTTAAGTCCCAACCCTGGGTATCTCAGTTACGAGGGAATGTTCGCATGGCAAGGAACGACGAGCGAGACGATTTGGATTCGGGGCCTGAGATCGGCAGCGACGCCGTAGAGGATGCGATGGGTGGTCCCAAGCTGGAAGCGATCAGCGAGGGAACGGGCGACGGCGATGAATCGCCGGATGCGGTTGCGCCACCCGCGGGCCGGTCCGTGGCCGGGGACTGCGACTTCGATACGGTACGTCTGTACCTCAACGAGATCGGCGGCTCCAGACTTCTGACGGCCGAGGAAGAGGTCCGTTTTACCCGCCTTGCCCACAGCGGCGACGATGCCGCGCGCCAGCGTATGATCGTCAGTAACCTGCGGCTGGTCGTCAAGGTTGCGCATCGCTATCTCAACCGCGGGCTTCCCCTCCCGGACCTGATCGAGGAAGGCAATCTCGGTCTTATACGGGCCGTGGAGAAGTTCGACCCGGAGCGTGGCTTCCGTTTTTCGACCTACGCCATCTGGTGGATCCGCCAGAGCATTGAACGGGCCATCATGAATCAGGCACGTACGGTCCGTCTGCCCATCCACGTGACCAAGGAGATCAATACCTATCTCAAGGCGGCCAGGGGTCTCACCCAGAAGCTCGACCACGAGCCCACCACCGAGGATATCGCCGGCCTTTTGAACAAGCCCACCGGGGAGGTCAAGCGCGTGCTCGATCTGAACGAGCATATCACCTCGGTCGACACCCCCTACAGCAAGGACGCGGACGGGCATCTCCTGGATAAGCTGCAAGACGAATCGGCCGCAGATCCCGCGGATAAGATCCATGACCACGCCGTCCAGTCCAATCTGGACCATTGGCTGGAAAAGCTCAACGACAAACAGCGCGAGGTCGTAGAGCGCCGATTCGGACTCCACGGCCATGATCGCACCACCTTGGAATGCGTGGCCCAGGAACTCGGCGTAACCCGTGAGCGTGTCCGCCAGATCCAGATAACCGCCTTGAGACAGCTGCGGAGCATCCTCGAGAAGGAAGGCTTTTCCGTGGATGCCTTCTTTAGGTAGCTACGGGTTTTCCCTGTGCCTCGTTGAGCACGGCGCGCCGTTCCCGGTACGCCTTTGCCTAGCCTACTTGAGTTTGATTCTTGAGCCGTTGAATCCTACCTGGCTGTGCCCAACCGACACCCGACGGGGAATGTTGGGCACGCCACCGTCCCTGGTGGCTTTGCCCAACCTACCGACCCATCTCATCCTCCAGACGGGACTGATCCAGGAGCGTATCGACGGGAACTTGGCCGCGGAGAGCCTCCAGCTGATCGATACGTTCCTTCAGCTCCTTGACAAAGTTCTGGTAGCTGGCTTCGGTATCCGCCAATCGACGCTCAATCTCCGCCTTCTCTTTCTCCAGTATTTGGCGTTCCTGGACAAGGGCCTGTTTCAGGCGTTCGGTGACCTCTTGCTCCCGCCGCTTGAGGCCAGACTTGTAGTCCTCGAGGGTGATGCCGGTCTGGATGGTGATATTGTCGGTGATATTGTCTCGGTTCACCACTCTGCCCTTAGTGGCGCTTGCGTCTTGGGTGACGGCGGCAGCGTCCGGGGTAGCGAGGCGCTGCCCGATGCCGATGAGACCGGCCAGGGCGATGCCGGCAAAGGCCCCGAGCAGGAGCCGAGTATCCGCGCCCAGCGTCTTACGCCCGCCGGGCTCGGCACCGGCGAAGCCCATATGCAGTAGGCGCTGGCGGCCGGTGCCGGCTGGCTCGCCGTTGACTTCCGGGAGCTGCCGCCAATGCCAGGGTAAGACGATACGCCCGTCGCCCTCCGTGCCTGCGAGGCCATGGGCGCTGAGCTCCTCCAGACGCTCACGGATTCGCCGCTTGAATCGCTGCAAATCCTGGTCGTTATGGTCGTAGAGCTGGTAGCGGTCCCAGAGATCACGCACGGCCTGGGCCGTGCGCTGATCGCCCCACCACAGGCCGAGCAGCTGGCGCTCAATGGCCTGCTCGTGGTCGGCACCGCCGTCCTCCCAGCGTGTGCCGGGGGTGGTGTGTGCCAGCTGCTCCAGGTTTGCGGTGTTGGCGGCGAGACGGGTCTCCCAGAAATCGAGTGCGGTCTTCAAACAGCGGTCGGCCTTACTGTTGGGGCCGTCTTCCCGCACCCAGCGGGCGAGATCAGCAAGCAACCCCCGGCGCTCGCCGTCACTGAAGCGGATGCCGTCGGCACCCCTGTAGCCAGCCGTCGGTGCCGGCAGTCGCCAGGCCGGTGGCAGCCCGAGTGCCTGATAGAGATCACGAGCCTGGGCCAGGGTCACCGGTAGGTGCGGCAGGGCACAGGCGGTGGCCCACAGGCGTGTCTCCAGATCCGTGATCGGCAGCGGGTCGCTCAGCGGTCCGGGTGTCTCGCGTTCCGCCAGCCAGGCGGGGAGCCCAGCGGGGGCGATGCAGGCGAGGCCGAGGCGGGCGGCCAGATCCGGGAGGTCGAGCTCCGGCGGGGAGAAATCCACCAGGCACAGGCGCGGCCAGGTCCGCAGTTCACGCAGGGCGTGCTCCAGCCCCACTGCTTGGTCACTCTCGGTGCCGTCCAGGGTGCAGGCGATCCCGGTGCCGTCGGTGAACAGGGCGACCAGGGCCTGGCGGGCGGCGGCCTCGAGATCGAATGGTGTGGCCTGCCTGCGGGTGGCGAAGCAGATCCTGACGGGTAGGGCCGGGAAGGTCGCGCGGCGTACCCGCAACCCGGCACGCGTGAGCTCACGCGCTATCTGATCGGCCAGGGCGACGGCCTCGCGGGTGCGCAGGCGGCTGTCGAGCCAGAGCCAGACCTCACGCTCGTAGCGGGCGCGGGCGAAGTGCAGCTCGGGAAAGCCGGCCTCGGCACTGCCGCGCACGGTGGCGGGCACATCGCCCGCGGGCGGTGTTTCCTCCGCTTTTTCCTCTTCTACCGGCGGTAGCTGACGGCGAAATTCACGGCGTATGAGATAGCGTTGCTCCGCGTCCTTGGCCAGTAAGGCGACCAGGAGCTCGCAGGCGGCGGTCCATTCCAGCCGACGACCGGGGGCGAAGATCCGGGTGATGCGTTCGTAATCCAGCGGCAACACGGGTAGGCCCAGGTCGGGTAGGCGCCTGAGGAGCTGTGCCAGACGCGGGTCGTCGCCGAGGGTCACGGGTGCCAGCATAGCGGATCGATTGTTTTTCTAGCCTTGCTGCTCGTTCCCACGCTCCAGAGACTGTGAAAGAATTCGCCCTTGGTGGTGGCGAGGGTAAACTCCCGGTCGAGTTCGATCCGAGAGGGTGAGATTGATGGCGAGAGGTTACAAGCCAGGCGTCGCCCGTGCCGGGCAACGCCTGCCCGCCCGGGTTGAAGACTAGGTCAGCGAAACCAACCACGTTCGGGCTTTCTCTCGTTCCCACGCGCCGCGTGGGAACGCAGAAGCTCCGCGCCGCGGAGTGTCTCGGAAACTCGTAGCCGCTGCTGCATGGGCCTGATGTGCTTGATTTTCATGAGGATTCAGCTCAATTGAGAACGCCCTCTAGGTCAGCGAAACCAACCACGTTCGGGCGCTCGACTTGGGTGAAGACCCCACGCTGGCGAGCAAGTTGGAGGAACTCAAGGCGCGCCAGGCCCGCCAGCAGGCAACACCAAGCAGCTAGAGGAAAGCGGTGAGACCCAGCGCTCGCGTACCGACCCCGATGCGCGGGCCTTGAATAAGGGAAAACAGCACGTCACCGGCGACAACGTACCAAGCGGTGTGGATCACAAACATAAGCTCATCGTGCATCACCAGGTCACCAACGCCGGCAACGATCAGAACCAGCTCAGCCGTCAATGCCGGGAGACCATGGCGGTGCTCGGGGTGGAACCTTTACCGCGGTCGCCGATACCGGCTACTCCAGTGAGGCCGAATTGGCCGCCTGCGAAGCGGCTGGGGCCACGGTCTAGGCCCCCATCCCGAATCAGCACCAGGCGGTTACCGGCCACGGCCGCCTCAGCGGCGAGCGATTCTCGTACAACCGTACCCTTGATGTCGACATCTGCCCGCCGGCGAGTTGCTCCCCCCGCGCGGTCAGCCGCATCAGAAGAACGGCACTCGGCGCACCGGCTACAGCCGCCCGGCCAGTCAGTGCCGAGCCTGCCCGCTGAAGGCGGTGTGCTGGCCCGACGCCGGCGGCGTGCACCGCATTTACCGCAGTGAGCACGCGGCGTTGGTTGAGGCCCAGCGGCAACGGATGGCCGATCAGGGGCCAGAGAAGATGCGTCAGCGTGCCGGTCTGGTCGAACATCCCTTCGGCGCCTCAAACGCTGGTTCGGCTGGGACCACTTCCTGGTACGTGGCTACAACCTGATCCGGGTGGTCAACCGGCGCGGCGTGGGTGCGTTCCGAGAGTCTTGCGCCCGACGCCAACAGGCCAAGCCTGTCCAGGCCGTCGCGAATGATGACGCCTTCCGACCGCAGGATTTTGCCATTGGTCCGTAGTAGGTCGCGGGTGACGGAGGAACCCCGACGTCCTTTCCTTTCTCGGTAGCAGCGATCGAATCCCCTGCAAGGCAATGCCATGTAAGTTAAGCGTCACCGGCGCCGTTTGTGATTGGTTGATCCCTGTTTTCGTTCGCCCTCTCCCCAACCCCTCTCCCGCCGGGAGAGGGGCTTTGAGGCTTGACTTAATGGTATTGCCCTGCAAGGTATTGGCATAGACCAAGACGTTGGCTTCGACGAACAGTGCGTTATCGTCCATCCTTCCCGTATCCGGCTCCTCGCCATGACTGCCGAAACGGTCGAACAGAGCTTGGGCTCGTTTCAGACTCTCCTTCAGGCGGCAAGCTTTGGTGGCCAACGCAGCCCGGACGGAGACATTGCAACGGCAGTCGTCCGCGGCCACCGCTTGCCGCCCGGACGCGTGATGGTCGCGGAAGAAACAGCCCCTCCGGTGTCGGGACTCGAAGGCGCCGCCCAGATCGAGCCCGGCCGCGGCATCGCCGAGGCCGGACAGGGCATAGCCGAGCAGATGCAAACGATGCACCTTGCCGTCCGCTTCGGACTCGATATGGCCGTCCTGAGATCCTGTGGCCGGCGGCGAAGGCCAACCGGCAAGCGCGTAGGCACCGCGGGCCGCCTTGGCAAAGCTACAGGCGGCGCCGATCAGGTCGGAGCGGAACAACAGCAGCTCGGCCTGACGCAGATACAGCCGGACATAAAGAATCCCCCGGAGGCTGCGGTCACTCTCGCCTGAAGATGGGTCCTGCACATCCAACCGCTGGCGCATTGCGTGCGCATCATCCAGATGCTGGAGTGCCCGCTCCAGGGAGGCGTCCTGCTTGGCATAGAGGAAGGCCAGACTGACATGGGGTTGGGCGTACAGGTGGATCTGATTCTCGGCCCTCGAGAACAGCCGCTTCAGGGTCTCATGCTCCAGAGTGATTTCTACCAGCGATTTGGCCTGTAGATAACAGCCGGCGGCCTGATCGTATTGCCGCCGTTGCTCATAGATCAGGCCGGATTTCAACAAGGTGCGCAGATAGAGTCGGATAGAAGATCGCAAACCGGTGTTTGAAAAACTGATGAGTCAAGGTCACCACGACCAACACGCCTATCAGGGATAGCCCTATTGGGGCCGTCGGTGACACGACCAGCAGGATCAGCAGGACGAAACCAAACACCCAGCGCAGATTTGCCAGTGATACCGATGACACTAAGATACCGATTGGCCAGAAGAAGCACGGAGCGGTGCGTCCCTGACCCCGGCGTTTGCGGATACGCTGTGCCTGCCGACGATGGAGCCAAAGAAGCCACTTACCCCGCCAGGCCAGCCACCTATTGCTGCAGCGCATCAGGAGGGGGCCAAAGAAGTCTGCACGTTCACGCAGGTTCAGATGATGGTGACCGTCGGCATAGTCATGCAGCACCTTCTTGACCAGGCTGGTCTTGCCGACGCCGCGATAGCCGGTGACCAGATAGCTGCCCGAGCTGTTTTGACTACTGGTAAGCAGGGCCAGGAACTCGGCACACAAGGCCTCACGACCGATGAAGCTGTCGGAGCCGGTCTCACGGCGATAGGGCTCGTGATGGAACTGGAATCGGTGTAGCGGGACAATCCAACTGCGAAACCGGGCTCTCTTTTCGTGTGGGTCCTGTTTGAACTCACCTGGTTTGCCTAAGGAACGAAAGCCGTAAAACGCCGACGGGATGCTGATCGCTATGCCGATCGCTATGCCAATGGGCCATAGCCACCCGGAGCTCATCAAGCCAATTCCAAACGCAACTCCGGCAGCAGCCCACAACCATTTGCGTAGGTTAAACCCTTGTCTGGGCTTCGGTTGCGGGCTCTCCGACGTTTTGTTGCATTTCTTCATAGGCGGCATCCTAATCCCGATCTGTTGAAACAACAACAAACCGGCAATCCGGGGTTCCGGGACAACCCGTCAGGCTCGCCTGTGATCTGGCCGTTGCCCGTGGAAATCGGAAAGCAAGATGCTTGGAGCGCGCCGGCAGAGCGTCACAGCCCGTAGGATGCGGTGAGCGCGGCAGGTCTTACAGGATGGCATCAT
>NZ_SMSC01000040.1:0-29556 GCF_004359955.1 Candidatus Thiosymbion oneisti | reverse complement strand
TTTACGGTCCGAGAACGCTTGAGGATAATAATTTACTACATGTCATTCGTGTCAATAGTATACCTGTTTATGGGATGGTGGTAAGCGTTAAGGAGGTTGTAGAGAATTATCTCCCGATATTGAGAACTCGCCAGGATGAAGCCGCTATTTTAAGCGTAGGTGCATTCGTAAGTGATGTGTTGGTTGGAGCCGGCTCGCACATTACCGGGACGCGTCGCTGCAACAATTGTCCGGCTGAAGCACGAATCGATGTTATCGATATTATCGATGGAAATGGAGTCAATATCGGATATGATCCGGCGATATGCTCCGCGACCGCAAGCGAGTGGATCTACAAATCCTACGTCGGATACTATGGCCGATGCCCGGATCGAGGCGGTTATCGGTATTGGTGCCGGCGCTTAGAACACGAAGGTGGCGGTACTGACCTGAGCCCTATAATTGCTGCCTTTGGAACGAGTCAAGAATACACGAATCGCTTTGGTGGTTTGACAGATAATGATTTGATCAATCAACTATACCAATACATGTTTGATCGTAATGCAGAACCGGGAGGATTGGAGTACTATAACCAGTTAATGGAAAAATGGCGGGATTTGTGGCGGGACACACATGATGGCAACAGCACAGGAGCAACTGAATATGCATTATCGCGGATCGCACTTGATATTCTCAGCGGTGCACGAGGTAATGATCTACCTACAATAAATGGAAAGATCAATGCATGCCCAGACATGTAACTTAATTGCCTAAAGAGGCTACTCAAACCGACAGCTTATCCATCCGCTATGCTCCAGGACAAGCCAGGGTTTAGCGGTAACATTATGTAATCAGCCGGTCGCGCCAGTATCCTGGACGTCTCGAATGGTGAGCGAAGGCGATCACGAGTAACTCGGAGCCCTGTTCACAGACGATTACAGAGAAGGGAAATCGTTTGAGTATGAGACGTTTCGCTCCCCGTTTTCCGGCGGGGCCTGGAACAGCTGTGAGGGGAGCGATTTCGTCTTCCAGAAGATCGAACACCGCATCGACTGCCTGTTGGAACTCTACGCCAAGTCCAGGGTGTTGGCGTTCGTACCATGATGCAGCCTCAGCGGCCTCGTCGGCGGCGGCCTCGAGAATCTTGACAGATCGCATCAAGTACCGGCCATGCGAGTGCGCATTCGGCGGCGTAGCCCCTCCCGGTCGATTAGTCTAGCTGTCCCATTGTCTACTTGGTCCAGACGCCGCAGGATCTCCGTCTCCCATGCCTGTGCAGCACCGGAATCGGGAGTTCCGTCGAGGCTGGCTAAAAGATCGTGTGCGAGTTCCGCCCGGTCGATCTCCGAGAGATTGAAGGCCTTAGCTCGCAGGGTGTCGATGGCTGGATTCCCCATGGACATCCGTCGGTCCTCCACTAAGTCAGAAGTCGTCGGCTCGAAGCATACCGTACATAACCAGGTGTTTCACCCGAACGCGGACCACACTGGCTATAGCCCGTAGCTGCGGTGAACGCCTGTCTGCGTGCAGGGACGCACAGACAGGCGGCGAACTACATCATTATAGGCTCTGAAACATCGCGCTCATTCACCACCATGACAGGACAACCGATATGTCGGACTCGACCGCTCCCCGCAATCGCCTCGCGGACGCCACCAGCCCTTATCTCCGGCAACACGCCAGCAACCCCGTCGACTGGTGGCCCTGGTGCGCAGAGGCCCTGGCGTTTGCCCACGACCAGGACCGGCCCATCCTGCTTTCCATCGGCTACTCCGCGTGCCATTGGTGCCATGTGATGGCCCACGAGTCCTTCGAGGACCCGGAGACGGCCCAACTCATGAACCGGCTCTTCGTCAACATCAAGGTGGACCGAGAAGAGCGCCCGGACCTGGACAAGATCTACCAGAGTGCCCACCAACTCTTGGCCAAGCGTCCGGGCGGCTGGCCCTTGACCGTCTTTTTGACCCCGGACGACCAGCACCCTTTCTTTGCCGGGACCTACTTCCCGAAAGAGCCCAGGCACGGACTGCCAGCGTTTTCCCAGCTGCTCGAGGGTATCGCGGCCGCCTACCGCGAGCAGGGCGGCGCCATCCGGGAGCAGAACCGCGCCTTGATGGATGCCTTGGCCCGACTCACCCCCGGCGGGGACGGCGAGATTCCGGACGCAATGCCCCTGGCGGCGGCCCGCCGCCGGCTCGCCGAGGACTTCGACCCCGTCCACGGCGGCTTCGGGTCGGCCCCGAAGTTCCCCCATGTCACCGACCTCGAGCGCCTGCTGCGCCACTATGCGGCGAGCCGAGCGGATGGGGCGCCGGACCGGGACGCCCTGCACATGGTGACCTTCACCCTGGAACGCATGATCCGCGGCGGACTCAACGACCAGCTCGGCGGGGGCTTTTGCCGTTATTCGGTGGATGATCTCTGGATGATCCCCCACTTCGAGAAGATGCTCTACGACAATGGGCCCTTGCTCGCCCTGTGCTGCGATGTCTGGCAGGTCACGGGGGATCCCCTGTTTCGGGAGGCCGCCGTCGCCACCGCCGACTGGGTGATGCGTGAGATGCAGTCACCCGAGGGCGGCTACTACTCGACCCTCGATGCGGACAGCGAGGGCGAGGAAGGCAAATTCTATGTCTGGGACCGCGCAGCGATCGCGCGCCTGCTCACGGCCGAGGAATATGCCCCCTTCGCCGCCGTCTACGGCCTGGACCGGAAGTCGAACTTCGAGGGCAAGTGGCACCTGCATGGTTACCGTACCGCCGTCGAGGCGGCCCGCGACCTGGAAACGACCCCGGCGTCGGTCGCCGCCCTGCTGGAAACAGCCAGGCACAAGCTCCTCGCCGCCCGGGAGGGCCGCATCCGTCCGGGCCGCGACGAGAAAATACTCACGGCCTGGAACGGCCTGGCGATCAAGGGCATGGCTCGGGCCGCGCGGGTGCTGGAGCGCGCCGACTACCTGGCGTCCGCCCAGCGGGCCCTCGACTTCATCCGCGCCAGGCTGTGGCGGAATGGGCGCCTGCTCGCCACCTACAAGGACGGCAAGGCCCACCTCAATGCCTATCTGGACGACTATGCCTACTTGATCGACGCCCTGCTGGAGCTTCTACAGACCCGTTGGCAGCGCGCGGATCTGGAGCTGGCGACGGCACTCGCCGAGGTCCTGCTCGACCAGTTCGCGGACCCCC
This sequence comes from Candidatus Thiosymbion oneisti, assembly GCF_004359955.1. NCBI lineage: Bacteria > Pseudomonadati > Pseudomonadota > Gammaproteobacteria > Chromatiales > Chromatiaceae > Candidatus Thiosymbion > Candidatus Thiosymbion oneisti. The sequence goes on along the minus strand of NZ_SMSC01000040.1, from coordinate 26,392 downwards.
AGGAGGGGGGCTTTTTCTTCACCTCGAACGACCACGAGCGGCTCATCCATCGACCCAAGCCCCTGGGGGACGAGTCGGTACCTGCCGGCAACGGGGTGGCCGCCCGGGTGCTGCAGCACCTCGGTCATCTGCTGGGCGAGACCCGTTACCTCACGGCCGCCCAGGGGACCCTGGCGCTGGCCGCCGAGCCGATGCGCCGCCTGCCCCATGCCCACGCCAGCCTGCTCGCCGCCCTGGAAGAACACCTGGATCCCCCCCGGACCCTCATCATCCGCGGCGCGGGAGACGACCTGGCCCACTGGGCCGGGATCGCCCAGCGCACCTATGCCCCACGGCGCCTGGTGCTTGCCATCCCGGCCACCGAAGAGGGGCTTCCGGGTAACCTGGGGGCCATGACGCCGGGGGCCGGGACCCGGGCCTACCCCTGTCTCGGGATCAGATGCGAGACGCCCCTGGAAGACCTCGCGGCACTGGAGCGGTTGACTGCCTAGTACCCCGTTCCGCCTTATTTTGCTTTGTCCGTGGCGGTCGTGCCAGCGCCGCCAGAAGCACTTGCGCATGTGCCGCCTGATCCAACCCGAGCGGACGTGCACCTGGCGGCACCAATCGGCAGAGCCGAAGTCATTCCACCCTCCGTTGCTGTAGACTTGCCATTGCTTGCGCAGGTGCTCACGGGTGAGGCTTTGCCGGGCCTCCCAGCGCGCGCCCCCCCGTTCCTTGAGCCGCTTGATGGCCTTCGGTGCCGGGCTGACGTGTCCACCGGGGTGGATACGAAATCCCAACAACGCGCGGTCCTCGCTACGGCGTGCGCCGCTCTTGATGGGTTGACTGGAAGGTCCAGGTGCTTGTGCAACCACCGCCTCAGGCGCTTCAGAACCCGCTCGGCGGCTCGCTGGCTGGAGACGAACACGGCGATCGCGTCGGCATAGCGCACGAACGATAGCCCGCGCTGTTCCAATTCCCGGTCCGCACAGGTTTCGGCTGAATGGCAACCACCGCCGCGGCTTCCACTCCACCGGTAAGGGCTTGGCGTACAACCGCCGCACCGCCGGCCCCAGGCCAACCCGGCACGAGGTTGTCACGGCTCAGTACCGATTCCAGGCTGATTTCTACCGTTTCGCTCATCGAACCTCTTCTGGCCTCTGCGCTCGCTGTTCCGCGCCACTCGATGGGCACGCGCCGCCCCGCTGCCGGAAGCCACCTGCTTGGCTTGGCCCGCCGCCTCGCAAGCTGCCGCCGTTGCCGCTCCGAGGGCGTTTCACCCCCCTGCGCGCCGCTCACAACGGATGCCGTGTGGGATCCGCTCGTGACTCTTCGGCCCTTCGCTCCTCCCGCCTTTCGGCACGACTCATCGCGACTCTTGCGGCTGACTCCTGGCTCGCTCTCACGCTCCAGGTCGCCCCGAGTAAGAACATGTGCTTTCGACCCGTGCCGTCAGGCTCTACCGAATGCGTCTTTCGGTGACGGTTGGATTTCGCGTTCCCTCGCACGCTTAGCGCCCGCACCCGGCCTCGCTGCCTACGCTCGTGTCCTGGCTCCACGTCCTCCAGCTTCGCCTCGCGGCTTCCACCTTGGGCTTCACTACGCTTCTCGTCACTCTTCGCGGTTACCTCCTCTCAGGTATTAGCCACTACCTACATGCCCATGTCGGGCACACGAGGATGGGCTGCGCCCACCGCAACGAGACTGCGGCTTGCAGCCGCGCTCAATGGGAAAGCCACCGAACGTCTCAGGCAGGCCGGTTATGGGTCACCCCCCTGCTACCTGGTTCTCCAATCACCAGCCGGCATGATCCGGCACAGGAATTCATCGAACAATTGAAGTTCCGGCGATGTGGTTCGTTTCACTCACCGTATCTTACCTCCTGAATTTACCCATGTTCGCCCTGGTAAGGGTCGGCCAGTGGACGAACAGCGGGCCGATTTGTGGTAAAAAGAAATGACATCCGCAACTTAAGGATCAGGTACCCTATGTCAAATACGAGCAACCCACTCTTCGACGCCCACTGCGAGGTCTGCCGGATCGGCGCGCCTTCGGTAACCGATGCAGAGATCGAGCAACAGCTGCCGCTCATCCCCGAGTGGCAACTGATCAAGGAGCAGGGCATCAGGAAGCTGATGCGCCGCTATGAGACGAACGATTATCAGCGCAGCCTCGCCCTGGTCAACGCGGTTGCAGCGCTCGCCGAGTCGGAGGGACACCACCCGGTCATGCTGGTCGAATATTCTCGGGTGACTATCTGGTGGTGGACCCACAAGATCGATGACCTGCATCTGAATGATTTCATCATGGCCGCCAAGTCTGATCGAAGCTTCGCGCCGCTGGCCTGAGGGGTGGTAGTAGATTTTTAAATAGGCATTGGAATCATAAAGGTGACAACAATCGCAACCGACGACATCGGCGAGCGCCAGGCCCATCTGGAACAGATCGTTGCAGATCTGCTTGCCGAGGCCAAACGCCGAGGGGCCAGTGCTGCCGAGGCTACCGCCGGCACCAGCGCCGGATTGGAGGCGAGGGTGCGTCTGGGTACGGTGGAGACCCTGGAGCATACCCGGTCCAATGGTCTCGGCATTACCGTCTATATGGGAAACCGCAAGGGCTCCGCCGGCACCTCGGATCTGGACCCGGCGGCCGTGCGTGATACGGTCGCAGCCGCCTGTACCATCGCATCCCACACCCAGGAGGACCCCTGTGCCGGACTTGCGACTCCGCAGCGCATGGCCACCCGGATCCCGGACCTGGACCTCTTCCATCCCTGGGACCTCCAGGTCGAGGCTGCTATCGACCTGGCCCTGGAGTGCGAGGAAGCCGCCCGTGTTGAGGACGCGCGCATCGTCAACTCGGAAGGGGCCGCCGTCACCTCCCACACCGGGGTCCATGTGTACGGCAACAGCCACGGCTTTATCGGCGGCTATCCCAGCTCCCGTCATGGCTTGAGTTGCGCGGTGGTCGGTCGGGAAGGCGCGAGCATGCAGCGCGATTACTGGTGGAGCTCCGCCCGTTGCGCGGGTGACCTGGAATCCGCCGCGGCCATCGGTCGCCGTGCCGGCAAGCGCACCATAGCCCGCCTGGGGGCGCGGCAGATCCCCACCCGCAAGGCCCCGGTCCTGTTCGACGCCCGGATTGCAGCCGGGCTGATGCGGCACCTGGTACATGCCGTCACCGGCTCCAGCATCTACCGCCGGGAAAGCTTCCTGCTCGACCATCTGGGGCGGAAGATCTTCCCCGACTTCGTGTGCATCCGCGAGGAACCCCTCCTGCCACGGGGCCTGGGCAGCGCTCCCTTCGACGATGACGGGGTGGCGACCGTGCCGAAGGACCTGGTAGCCGACGGCGTACTGTACAGCTACCTACTGGACGCCTACTCCGCCTGCCGCCTGGGAATGGAGACCACCGGGAACGCCGGGGGTGTGCACAACCTGCGGATCGAGATGGGAGCGCTGGGCAAGGATGAGCTGATCCGGGAGATGGGCACCGGGCTGCTCGTCACCGAGCTCATGGGGTATGGGATCAACCCGGTCACCGGGGACTATTCCCGAGGTGCCGCCGGCTTCTGGGTAGAGGGTGGTGAGATCCGGTTCCCCGTGGAAGAGGTCACGATTGCCGGCAACCTCAAGCAGATGTTCCAGGGCCTGCTCGCCGTGGGAAACGACTGCGACTTCCCCGGCAGCACCCGCACCGGATCCTGGCTTATCGACCGGATGACGATCGCCGGGGGATAGGCGCACTGCGAATGTTCGGTGCATTTGCTAAGATATATGTGACTTTGCGGTTTCCATCGATCGTCGCCCAACCGCCTAATCGGTCTTGTTCTGCTTGGAGGACACTACGCCATGTTGACCTTTTCCGAGCTGCACGCACAGAATCACCAGATAACGGAGCTGTCCAACGTCTTCCTCTATCTCGTCAAGGATCGCGCTATGTGCGACACTACCTGCGCCCGTGATGTGTTCTTCGAATATAAAAGGCGCGTCAAGGAACACATCGAGCTGGTAGACCAGAAGCTGTGCGGCAAGCTCATCGCCTACTCGGATCTAGAGATCAAGAATACGGCCGATCGCTTCCTCTCAGGATCGGTGGAGATCCGGAAGATCTTCTCCCGCTACGTCAAGGACTGGTGCTCAGAGAAGCACAAGGTGCTGACTATCCGTGACCACGATAAGTTCGTCAGGGAAACAAAGGAGATGTTCGCCCTGGTAATGGACCGGATTCAGCGCGAGACCGAACACCTCTATCCGCTTATCCGCAAGCTCGAAGACGGAGAAAAGCTGGCGGCCTGAATGCTTCGCGTCCGGTTAACTCAGTCAACAGTCCCCCCAGCAGAGGTGTTCGAGCGCCCCGAGTGCCTTTCCACCCTTAGATAAGGACTTACACTATAAAACTGTCTATGCCGCGCATGCGGTCGGGCGCACAGGCCGTGCGGGAGGTAATGTGGGCATAGGTTGCGTTAAGACACCGGCACGGACATCGAAGGAGATCGACACGCCGTTAGGCGTCGAACGCAAGACGTCAAGCTTGTCCCGACGCAGGAGGGATCTTCTCCCCCAAACAGCGCCAGATAATTCAGGTCAGTCCTTAAAGTCGTCGTGACACCCCTTGCAGGTCTTGGCGGTCTTGCCGAACTGCTCCTTCATGGCTGCCTCGTCGCCATCTGCGGCTACCTTGCTCAGTTTGGCGGACTGGATCTTCAGTGCCTCATACTTCTTTTGGAACTTGCTCCAATCGAGCCAGATGGTGTCGCTGGCGTCGCTCTCGTCGTTGATGGAATCCTCCGGGAAGCCGGCGAGTAGATCAAGCCGGGCGGCAACAGCCAGATCCTTGGCATAACGGGCAAAGGCGGCAGGATCGAACGCCGTCTTGCCCTTGACCATGTTGCCCATAGGGGCGACGTTATGGGCATAGACATTCATCAGGCCCTGCCGGTAGTCAACGGCCTTCTCCACGTCATCGGCCTGGGCACAAGTGGAGCAAAGGGCGAGCGTCAGGCACAAAAGACCGTTGCGGTGTGTGTACATAGTCGTTTCTCCCATGGTTTGGCGGACGAGGGTAAGGAAAAAATGAGGGAAACCGCCGCGATTGATTTCAAGCCAATCCGATTCACGGCGACCCTGCTTGCATCCAGACCCTGAGCCGGCTATTTTTTCTCTGGTTTCCAAGATTCCTGGTTTCCAAAATTCTGGGAGCTGATTATGGCAGCCATCATTGAGCGCGTCGACAGCCTTGAACAGACCGTGCAGGATTTCGTCCGGAGTGTCGGCGCCGAATTCCGCAAGCTCTACAACTCGCAACGACAAACGGAAGCGGAGCTGCGCCTATTCAAGGATGAGATGCGTGTATTCAAAGATGAAATGAGTGACTTCAAGGACGAGATGCGTGTATTCAAGGATGAAATGAGTGATTTCAAGGACGAGATGCGTGTATTCAAGGATGAGATGGGTGTATTCAAGGATGAAATGAGCGACTTCAAGGACGAAATGAGTGATTTCAAGGATGAAATGCGTGACTTTAAGGACGAAGCGCGCCGGGAGCAGCGGGAGATGAACAAAAAGTGGGGGGAGCTCTCCAACAAGCTGGGCACCCTGGTCGAAGACCTGGTCGCCCCGAGTCTACCCCGTATCATCGAGGAGCGCCTGAACGAGCCCGCCTATGACCTCATGGTGCGGCTCAAGCGCCGGTTGCCCGACGGGCGGGTGAAAGAATTCGACGCCCTGGTGGTAACCCCCGATTGCGTCTGCCTCAACAGTACCAAGGCGACCCTGCGCAGCGGCGACGTGGACGGCTTCATAGCCGACATCGCCGAGTTCCGAACCTTCTTTCCCGAGCACGACGCCCTGCCCTTGGTGGGAATCCTCGCCAGTCTCAGCGTAGAAAAGAACGTGCTCGCCTACGCGGAGAAACAAGGCTTTCTGGTGCTGGCGGTCGGCGATGAGCTCATGGAGGTCAAGAACCGGCCCGGTTTCGAGCCGAAGCGTTGGTGACCCTAGTACCCCGTTTCACCTTATTTCTCCCTCTCAGAGCCCCCCCACGCGCCAAGGCAAGGCAGAATTTCACGCTGGTTGTGGGAAAAGATCCCTCCTGCATCGGGACAAGTCTGGCGTGTTGGGTTACGGCGCGTTTGGCCCTGTCGCCGTACTTCGGGATCGGACAGCGCGCCTACCCCAACCTACACTTAAGGCGAGGTCCGTGCGGGCAGGCCGCGCGGGGGATCATTGACCTGGCAGACGATCAGCGAGCCTTCGGGCGTCGAACGCAACCCGTCAAACCCTGTCCCGACGCAGGAGGGATCTTTTCCCTCCCGACAACGCCAAATAATTCAGGATTGCTCCTCCTCAGTCATTTTCTTTCCACAGGGAATCCGGCTGCCGGTGCCGTCCGGCTCCCGGGCGAGGGCCGCCTTGAGCGTGTCGCGCAGGATACGGAGTACCCTGATGCGGGCGTAGGGTTTGTCGTCGCCCTCGACCAGGGTCCAGGCGGCATAGTCGGTGCTGGTACGTACGACCATCTCGTTGACCGCGGCCTTGTATTGGGGCCATTTCTCCCGGTTGCGCCAGTCCTCATCCGTGATCTTGAAACGCTTGTAGGGCACCTGTTCGCGGTCCTTGAAGCGGCGTAGCTGTTCTTCCCGGCTCACCTGGAGCCAGAATTTGAGCAGAATGGTCCCGCTCTGGACCAGTTGTTCCTCGAACTGGTTGATCTCGGCGTAGGCGCGGCGCCATTCGGCAGCGGTGGCGAATCCTTCGACGCGCTCCACCAGGACCCGGCCGTACCAGGAGCGGTCGTAGATGGTGATGTAGCCGGCGCGGGGGATGTGGCGCCAAAAACGCCACAGATAATGATGGGCCTTCTCCTCGTCGGTGGGGGCCGCGATGGGGATGGCACGATAGAGGCGGGCGTCGATGGCATTGGTGAAGCGGCGGATGGTACCCCCCTTGCCGCCGGCGTCGGCCCCCTCGAAGACCAGCACCAACGAGCGCCTCTTGTTGTAGGCCTCCCATGCCAGCTCATTGAGCTGTGTCTGCAACGCACGCAGCTCCGACTTGTAGGTCTGCCGGTCGAGGGACTTGGACAGGTCGAGCTGATCGAGCAGGGTGATCCGGGCACTGGATACATCCGGCAGCTCGAGGTGGCTGGGGGTAGGGGGCGGCTCCACGGCAGGCGGTTGGCTGAGGCGGACCTTGATGGCGTGCAACAGGGTCTTGCCGACGGTCAGATCCCGGTAGCGTCGATCCTGGGCCTCGATCAGGTACCAGGGCGAGATGCCACGGTCGGTATGCCGGACGACGCGCTCGGCGATGCGCTCGTATTTTTGATAGTGCTGATGGAATTTGCCCTTCTTCGGCAGCATCTTCCAGCGGCTGCGGTCGTCGCGGGAGAGCTCCTCGAGGCGGGCCTTTTGGTCTTGTTCGGAGAGGTGGAACCAGAACTTGACGACCAGGGCGCCGTCGTTGATGAGCATGCGCTCGAAGTCCACGATGCGATTGAGCTCGGCGTCCAATTCGGCATCGTTGCACAGCCCCTGGAAACGCTGTTCGAGCGGGGTCTGGTACCAGCCGCCGAACAGGATGGCCAATTGCCCACGCGGGGGAAGGGCATTCCAGAAACGCCAGTAGCGCGGCCGTTGGCGTTCCCCGTCGGTCTCGGCCCAGAAGGCGAAGGTGCGCACGCCGCGGGCATCCAGCCATTCGTTGAGGCGGTTGACGACCTCTCCCTTACCGGCCCCCTCCACCCCCGAGACGAGGACGATCACCGGGATATCGGTCTGCAAGAGCTCGCGCTGTACCTCCAGGAGCTGGGTGTGCAATGCCTCCTGCTGGGTCTTGAAGGACGCCTTGTCGACCGTGCGTCCGACCTTGGTTGCCTCAAACATGCGTTTGACCCCTTAGCAATCCTGAATTATTCGGCGTTGTTTGGGGAAAAGATCCCTCCTGCGTCGGGACAGGGTTTGACGTGCTGCGTTCGACGCCCAAAGGCTCGCTGATCGTCTGCCGGGTCAGTGCCGGCGTCTTAACGCAACCTACACTCCATGCCCTCCCCGCGCTGCCGGTCCGCGCGGACCCCGCATTAAATGTAGGTTGGGTTAGGCGCGCTGCTCGATCTTGAAGAATACAAACAGCGTTGAACGCGCCGTAACCCAACACGTCAGACCCCACAACCAACACCCCATAACCCAGGACCGCACCCGGACAGGCACGGCACCGAACGCGGCGTAATGCAACACGACGCCTAGGATCCGTCGCAAAGCGGTGGCTGCGATTCAGCCCGCGTTCGCCGCGGTCTCCTGGCGCGCCGCCGCTTTTTCCAGCAGGGTCTTGAGCTCTCCGCCGGCGTGCAGCTCGAGCGTGATGTCACAGCCGCCGATCAATTCACCGTCCACATAGATCTGGGGAAAGGTAGGCCAATCGGCGTAACGGGGTAGGTTCTCGAAGATCTCCGGATCCTGGAGGACGTTTACATGGGTAAAGGGAACACCGCACTCCGAGAGCGCCTTGGCCGCCCGCATGGAAAAGCCACACATGGGGAACTGGGGGGTCCCCTTCATGAAGATGATGACGGGGTTGTTCTTGACCTCTTGGTCGATGCGTTCCAGGGCGTCCATGGTTCACCTCTGTGTGAAATACTCGATTGCTTGCCTTGTCTAAGGCCCCTTGAAACATGCAAGGTAGCCGTGCGGGGTAAGGATGCCCCACCGTTCTCATGCGCGCAAGCAACATCGCTTGGACGGCATCGACATCCCCCGCTCGTGCCGCGAACGGTCGCCGACTAGCTGGGGATCTCGGGCACCTGTCTGCGTGCGGGACGCACAGGCAGGCGGGCCATCCAGAGATGCGGTTTACATTCCTTATTTAATCCGCAGATGACGCCGATTTCCACAGATGAAGAATGAAATAATCTGCGAGAATCTGTGTAATCTGCGGATTAAAAAGATGCCTTTTCTCCATGCTCAATCCGGCGCTCAATCCGGCGCTCAATCCGGCCTGGATTGCTCCGCAGCCCGTAGGATGTGGTGAGCGCCTGCCTACCGCCCCAGGGACGGGGCAGGCAGGCAGCGAACCGCATCTTACGCGGATTGTCGAAGATCGGCGTTTGGTGTACCTTTGATGACATCCGCTCCCGTTGGTGAGTTGGGAATTCTCATCAAGAATCAATAGCTTAAGTTACATGACTGCTCACAGAAGACTAAATGTCAGGTCCCGTGTGATTAATCCCCTTCTCCCAACCCGATGGAGCCCCCAATGATCAAACTGACCGTCAACGGGCAAGCGCATCAGCTGGATCTGGATCCGAACACGCCCCTGTTGTGGGTGATTCGCGACCATGTCGGGCTGACCGGTACCAAATATGGATGCGGCATGGCGCAGTGCGGCGCCTGTACCCTGTATCTGAATGGTGCCCCTGTCCGTTCCTGCTCCACACCGCTGGCGGTGGCAGCCGGGGGCAGGATCACGACCATCGAGGGTCTCGACAGCGCCGCGGCCAAGGCGGTCCGAAAAGCGTGGGCCGATCTCGACGTTGTCCAGTGCGGCTTCTGCCAGTCCGGACAGGTCATGTCGGCGGCCGCCCTCTTGACGCAGAACCCGTCACCGACCGACGCGGACATCGAGGTGGCCATGGCGGGCAATATCTGCCGCTGTGCGACCTACGCCCGGATCCGGACCGCCATCAAGCAGGCGGCGACCGATCTGGCTTGAGGAGCTTACGGTAATGAAGAACGATCGTATCGAAAATCTGAGCCGGCGCGGCTTTCTGAAGCAGGGTCTGACCCTGGGCGCCGGCCTGACCCTGGGGTTGCACCTACCTGTGGTTGCGCGGGGCTTGCCGGCCGGGCCGGGCATCGCCGGTGGCGACGAGCGCGCCGCCGGTGACTTTGCGCCCAACGCCTTCGTGCGCATCGGCACCGACGACAGCGTCACTGTCATCGTCAAGCACCTGGAGATGGGGCAGGGCACCTACACGGGGCTACCCACGCTGGTAGCCGAGGAGCTGGATGCCCGTTGGGATCAGATCCGCGCCGAGGGGGCACCGGCCGATGCCGGGCGCTATAACAATCTGTTTTGGGGCCAGACCCAGGGCACCGGCGGCAGCACGGCCATCGCCAACTCTTGGGAGCAGCTGCGCCAGGCGGGGGCCGTTGCCCGGGAGATGCTGGTCGAGGCCGCGGCCCGCCGCTGGCAGGTCGAGGCCTCCCGGATCCAAGTCCGCGCCGGGGTTCTGAGCCACCCCGGCGGCAAGCGTGCGACCTTTGGCGAGCTGGCCGAGGCCGCCGCGGCCCTGCCGGTGCCGGAGGAGGTCCTGTTGAAGGATCCCACCGAATTCCGGCTGATCGGCAATCCGAATCTCCGCCGCAAGGACAGCGCCGGCAAGCTCGACGGCAGCGCCTTATTCACCCAGGACGTGAAGCTTCCCGGCATGCTGACAGCGGTGGTGGCACATGCCCCTCGCTTCGGCGCCAAGCTCAAGTCGTTCGATAAGTCTCCTGCCCAGGCCGTATCAGGCGTCAAACAGGTGGTGCGGATCCCCACGGGTGTTGCGGTCCTGGCCGAGGATTTCTGGAGCGCCAAGCTCGGGCGCGATGCCTTGGCGCCATCCGTCCGGTGGGACGAGACGGAGGCCTTCAAGCTCGGCTCCGATGAGATCCTGGCCCGGTATCGGACGCTCGCCGTCAAGCCCGGAACCCTTGCCCGCGCAGAGGGCGACCCGGAGCAGGCGTCGGCTGCCGCAGATAAGATGATCGAGGCGGAGTTTGTCGTACCCTTTTTGGCCCATGCGGCAATGGAGCCCCTCAACTGCGTCATCGCGCCAGCGGGCGAGGGGGTGCGGGTATTGAACGGCGAGCAGTTCCAAACCGCCGACCAGGCCGCCGTCGCCGGCGTGTTGGGCCTAAAACCCGAACAGGTGAGTATCGACATGCTGTTCGCGGGCGGCTCCTTCGGGCGCCGGGCGAATCCCAAGTCCGACTACGTGGTCGAGGCCGCGGAGATCTTCAAGGCGGCCGGCGGCAAGCTACCGGTCAAGCTGCAATGGACGCGGGAGGACGACACCCGCGGCGGCTGGTATCGTCCCCTGTATCTGCACCGGCTGCGGGCCGGTCTGGACCAGCAGGGCGATCCTCTGTTTTGGACGCATCGTATCGTCGGCCAGTCCATTATCTCGGGCACTGATTTCGAGCAGGCGCTGACCCTGGATGGGGTGGATCAGACCTCGGTGGAAGGGGCCAGCAACCTGCCCTATCGAATCCCCCATCTGCGCGTCGACCTGCATTCCCCGAAGCTGGGGATCCCGGTCCTGTGGTGGCGCTCCGTGGGCTCCACCCATACCGCGTTCGCCGTCGAGTGCATGATCGACGCGCTGGCGGTGGCCGCCGGGCGGGATCCGGTGGACTACCGGCTGGGACTGCTCGCAGGCCAGCCTCGCCAACAAGGGGTACTCAAGCTTGCCGCCGCCAAGGCGGGTTGGGGTGAACATCCGGGGCCGGGCCGGGGCCGCGGCGTCGCGGTGCACAAATCCTTCAACAGCTATGTGGCCCAGGTTGTGGACGTGACGGTACGCGGCGACGCCTTCAGTGTCGACCGGGTGGTCATCGCCGTCGATTGCGGTATCGCCGTCAACCCGGATGTCATCAAGGCCCAGATGGAGGGCGGGATGGGCTTCGGGCTGTCCGCCGCGCTGGGCGATGCCCTGACCCTGAAGGAGGGCTATGTCGAGCAGTCCAATTTCCACGACTACCAGGTGTTGCGCAGCAACCGGATGCCGCAGGTGGAGGTCCACATCATGCCATCCACCGAGTCGCCGACGGGGGTGGGTGAGCCTGCCACGCCCGTCATTGCCCCGGCCCTGACCAATGCCTTGGCGGCGGCTACCGGCCGGCGCCTGTACCGCCTGCCGCTGAAGCTCGGCTGATGGTCCGGGCGATCTCGGAACAGGTGGCGGAACCCATGTCAGAACCGGCGGCGGACCCCCAGGTCTTGTCCGCCGCCTGCAGCTGGCTGGAAGCCGGACAGCGGGTGGCCTTGGTCACGGTACTCCACACCTGGGGCTCATCGCCACGGCCGCCCGGCTCGCTGTTGGCTATCCGTGCGGACGGCGCCATGGTCGGTTCGGTCTCCGGCGGCTGCGTCGAGCAGGCGCTTGCCGATCGCTATCGCAGTGGTGAGCTGGGCACGCCCATCCCGACTCTGGTGGATTTCGGTGTCGCCAGCCGAGAGGCGAACCGCCTCGGTCTGCCCTGCGGCGGGCGTCTGGAGCTGATGGTCGAGGCGCTCGACGCGCCGGAGCCGATCACAGCCCTGCTGTCCCGACTCGAGGGCGGCACCCTGGTTGCCCGCCGGGTCTGTCTCAGCACCGGTGAGGCTAGCCTCCACGCCGGCGAGGGCCGCCGCGAGCTCGAGGTCACGGACCGCTTCGTGACCAAGGTATTCGGCCCCGGTTGGCACCTGTTGCTGATCGGTGACGGCCAGCTGGCCCGTCTCCTGGCCCAAATGGCCGGTCTGCTCGACTACCGGGTCACCATCTGTGACCCGCGAGAAGGCTTCGCCGATCCCATGCCCCTGGCCAATATCGCCTACTCGGATCTGATGCCCGACGATGCGGCCCGGGAGCTGGCGGATGACCCCCGCAGCGCCGTCATCACCCTATCCCATGATCCTAAGCAGGACGACCTGGCACTGAGCGAGGCGCTCGGGACCAGGGCCTTCTATGTCGGTGCCTTGGGTTCCGAACGCAGCGCCGAGGCCAGGCGCGAGCGTCTCATCCAGATCGGCCTGACACCGGCGCAGATCGCGCGCCTCGATGCCCCCGCCGGGCTCGCCATCGGCAGCAAGCGCCCGGCCGAGATCGCGCTCTCCATCCTGGCCGGCGTCACCGCCGCCCGCAACGGCTTGGCCGCCGGCTAGTGCGGGTGAACTCAAATACCGATAACATAGAGAAATCCGCAATATCAGTAGAAACAAAACACGAAGTTATCCACAGATTACGCAGATTTTCACAGATTATTTCGTTTTTGGTAGTGGCTAATGTATAAGTGATAACATGACCAACGGTACTGGCTACTATGTCCCCTCTCCCGCCGGGAGAGGGGGTGGGGAGAGGGGATCAAAAAGATGAATCGCTCTACTTTTTCACTTATAAATTTACCACTACCCGTTTTTCATCTGCGAGAATCTGCGTAATCTGCGGATACAGTATAAACATGCAAAATCAGGTGAAATTTGGTGCTAGTGGTCCACGTGACCGAGCTCGTCGGCGTCCTGCTCGCCGCGGGCAGCGCCCGGCGCTTCGGTGCTCACAAGCTCCTGGCCGAGCTACCTAACGGCGAGCCCGTGGGTCTGCGCGCGGCGCGCAACCTGGTCCAAGTACTGCCCGATTCCCTGGCCGTGATCCGGCCGGGCGACAAAGAACTGGCCGAGCGACTGGCCGCTACCGGGATTGAATTGATCGAAAACCCTGACGCCGCGACCGGCATCGCCGGCAGCATTCGGGTCGGTGTCTCGGCCAGATCCGATGCCGGTGGCTGGCTGATCGCCTTGGCGGATATGCCCTGGATCAGGCCGGTTACGATTCGCTCCATCGCCGATGCGCTGCGCGCCGGTGCCGCCATGGCAGCACCCACCTGCGGCGGTCGGCGCGGGCACCCGGTGGGATTCTCCGCCCGCCGGCAGTCGCAACTGATGTCCCTGTCCGGCGATCGGGGTGCACGCCGGCTGCTGGAAGCTGCCGGCCCCGATTTGTGCTTGGTGGAGACGTCCGATACCGGCATCCTCCGGGACATCGATACGCCGTCCGATCTGGTAGCGTTCGATTAAGCAATCCTGAATGATTTGGCGCGAAATCCTAATAGGACAGGATTGACAGGATTACCCAGGATTTACAAGATTCTGGCATTTTAGATACAAATATCCTGCGTGGAAGGTGGAAACCCGCGCCGCGGAGAGAATCAGACCTGTGTCCCTATCAACCGATGCGGTTCGCGCCATCCGGCAGTGCCATCCTGAAGGGATCTCCCACGCTCACCGCATCCTACGTCCATCTACGCCCTTTGCCCGGTCAACCCGACTCGCTTCCAGCCACGTCCAGTCCCCAATCAGCGCCGAATCATTTCGGCTTTTAACCGGCAGTCCGGAATCCATAAAGAGCCTATCCTGTTAATCCTGTACGATTGGGAAAAAGTCAGATCCTCCGCAGTTAGCCCTGTCGGATCTGGTTCTTGATGACGTGACACCAACAAGTTGAAGCCTTTAAGGACGGGCGAAATCCGGCTCCGGGAGCAAATGCAATGAGCACCGAATCTCTGCTGCGTGTCTCCAGCATCCAGGTGGAAGGTCTATTCGACCTGTACGACCACCAGGTCGACCTGAAACCGGATGACCGGGTCACCATCCTCCATGGCCCGAATGGGGTCGGCAAGACCATGCTGTTGCGGATGGTCAACGATCTGCTGATCGGAAGATACAACCTGTTTCTGCAGATACCCTTTCGGCGCTTCACATTGATATTTACCGACGGTTCCGAGATCGAGCTGACAGTCGATCCTCATCCAAGCCAGGCGAACTCCAGGCCATTCAAGATGCTGGTGCTGAGCTTGCGGGAGGACGGTAAGCAGAAGGAAACCCTTGAGATTCCCAGCGGCGAAGACATCCTGTCGCGGGCGGAGGCGGTAGCACGAGAATTCCCCTGGATAAGCCGTGTTGGGGAGAACCAATGGTTCGACGAGAGAGGTGATTATCTGATGACTTCCGAGGAGGTTGTCGAGCTTTACACGGACGGAACACCCCCAAGAGGATCAAAGCATCTTCGTGTACGCTCGGAGCCTGAGTGGCTGAAAGGACTGCGTGGCAGTGTCACTGCCCATCTGATCGAGGCACAAAGGTTACTGCGCTTGAGTATATCTCGTTCGAGCGGCTATCCAGCCAGACCCCGCAACGTCCATCGGGTGTTGGAATACGCGAGCGATCTGCGTGCCCGGATCAACGACACCATGGCCCGCTATGGTCAGCAATCCCAGCGCTTGGATCAATCCTTCCCGAAACGCCTGTTGACCCATAAGCTGACAACCTTGAGTGCGGACGACCTCAAGACACGCATGGAGAAGCTGGATACTAAGCGAGCGGAGCTGAAAGAAATCGGCCTCCTCGATGAGCCGGAGGGTCATCCGTTCGATACAGCGGCCTTGGATCATCTCGATCAGGTGTCGCAGAAAGCGATGGGCCTCTACGTCCAGGATACGTCCGAAAAGCTGGAGGTACTGACCGATCTTGCCCGCCGTACCCGCCTGTTGCTGGACAACGTCAACCACAAGTTTCTGCACAAGCGGATCCGGATCGACCGCGAGGCCGGTTTGGTCGCCGAGCGCGACGATGGAGCCCCACTCGAATTAGAAGCCCTATCCTCCGGTGAGCAACACGAGCTGGTTCTGCACTATGACCTCTTGTTCCGGGTCCGGCCCAACACCCTGGTACTGATCGACGAGCCGGAGCTGTCCCTGCACCTTGCCTGGCAGAAGCGTTTCCTGCCGGATCTGCTGGAGATCGTCGACACAGCCCGGTTCGACGTGCTGATTGCGACCCACTCGCCCTACATCGTCGGCGACCGCTCGGATCTGATGATCGGATTGGGCGAGGATCCGGTATGAAACCGGCGAGTTGGACTAAGGATGCGGCCCATATCGAGAACGAAATCATCATGGGCCGCCACACGCATCGCGGAAGCTTTCTGCTCCTGGAAGGGGAAGACGATCACCGATTCTGGCATCCTCGGGTTGCTCCACAACAATGCGAGCTGGTCATCGGTGACGGCAAGCCGAATGTCGAGAGTGCGATCACGCGGCTCGATACCCGCAATTTCTCGGGGGCCCTGGGGATCGTCGACGACGATTTCGACCGCCTCCAGGGTCGGGCCTTACCGTCGCCGAATCTGCTCGCCACCGATGCCCACGACCTAATCCTCGCTATCTCGAACCACGGATCGACACGGATTGGTCTCCATCCGTGTCGATCCGTGTTCATCCGTGGTTCTCTTTCCGGTTGTTATCTGCACTAACCAATGGTTTTCACAGGCTGGATGGCCGCAACATCCCAGCGGTCTGCACCGCGGACCCGACACATAATCAGCTGGTCAGCGTAGGGTCCGCTGCGCGGACCTTCGGAATGTCAACACCCCCTAGTCCACACACTGGAGCATGTGAGCCAAGCGTGTGAGCATGCAGATACTATGAACTTGCAACAGCGGTCGAAACTAGGTACTAGCACCTGAGCTCAAGGTTTCGGTCATTCTGCGGCGGTATCCGCACCGCAGCTGTTCGTCGGGCTGCACCAAGCGAAGCGTGCCCATCGATCCATCTGTTGGGCACGGCGCGACTGGGGTCGTCGGCTTGATCGCCGGCTCGGCAGTGCGCGCTTTTACCCAACCTACCCAACTAGTGTCGGTCTTTCCTGATTCGCCGATTTCCACAAATTATTTCATCTGTGGAAATCTGCGCAATCTAAAGATGTTGTTGCAAGGGCCTCATTGAGGCGACTGGCTCGCTTTTCCCATGCTCAATCCGACCTGGGCGATTCCGCGGCCGAAATAAGCGGCCGCGCCATGATGACGGCATCTTCACGATCTGCCGCCAGCGGATAGTATCCGCGGCGTCCTCCCACCTTGCAAAAACCCTCTTGGGAGTAAAGGCTAAGGGCCGCACGATTGGAGGCACGCACCTCCAGGAAGGCGGTATCGGCGTTGCGGGAACGGCCGCTGGCGAGCAAACGCCGCAGAATCCTGCGCCCAAGCCCTTGCCGCCGCGCCTGGGGATGAACGCACATATTCAGGATGTGGCACTCACCGGCAGCCACCGACATGACCCCGTAGCCGACGATCTCCCCGGACGCCATCAACACCCAACAACAATAGCCGACCCGCAGGCAATCGCGGAAGATGCCCTCGGTCCAAGGATGGGGATAGGCCGCGGTCTCCACGCCCATGACCGCCGGGATGTCCTCGCCGCGCATGGGACGCATGGCGAAATCCAGGGGCTGCGGACATTGATCTGAGCGCGGGCGATCGGGAGGCATTTTCCGTGCTGATCAGGTGCGACGAGGAGGAAGAGGCGTGAGCCGATCTTGACGCGCTGCAATTTAAGTCACACGGAGACAGACCGCAAAGGACTTACATGTTAGCGTTGTTCTGGGCATCCGGGCCTGGTGGGGACTCTGACGGAACCGTAGGAGACAGCCCCCCGCAGTGGCTTACACCTCTCGGTGGCTTACACCGCTCGTTTAGCTCATAATGAGAGCTTGATATTCTTGACTATCGGTCCTGCTGTGATGTGCCATTTGCGTCTTACCGCCTGCTTGTTCGTACTTCCAGCCCTGCTCCTCGGTGCCTGCACTTCGGTTTCCCGACTTCACGAAGCGCCGGGCATGGAGGATACTTCGGCCAGCAGTAACTATCCTACCCTTGCCCCCCTGGCGCGCCAGGTCATACCGGCAGTGGTCAGCATCTCGGTGGAGTCCCGGGTTCCCCGTGAGGAACACCCCTTCCTCCGCAATCCGAGATTCTACCGTTTTTTGAAGGCGTTCGGCCTGCCGCTCCCCAAGCACGTGAGCACTGGCCGTCACCATCGGAGCGTGGGTTCCGGGTTTGTCATCGATGCGGGTCGCGGTTATGTGCTCACCAACCGCCATGTCATCGAAAACGCGCGTGCCATCACGGTTACCTTCAAGGATGGGCGTAACTACCGCGCACGGCTGGTGGGCAGCGACATCCAGGCGGACATCGCGGTATTGCGCATCTCGCAGGTACCCTCCGGGCTCGAGGCCCTCCGATTTGGCGACTCGAACGATCTGGAGGTGGGAGATTTCGTGCTCGCCGTCGGCAATCCCTTCGGCATCGGTCAGACGGTTACGTCCGGAATCGTGAGCGCCATGGGGCGCCATGGGGTCGGCGGCAACGACAGCAGCGGTCTCATCCAGACCGATGCCTCCATCAACCCTGGCAACTCGGGCGGACCGCTGGTGGATTTGGGGGGGCAAGTCGTAGGCATCAGCACGTCCCTGCTCGGTCCCGGCGGAGGCAATGTGGGCATCGGCTTCGCAACTCCAGCCAACCGGGTACGGGTCGCCATGGATAAGATACTGTAAGACCGCTGAAAAATAGCTTCCCGGCCCTGCGTTCCCTATCCTGGCCTACCGCGAGTAGCCGCAGTGGACCGAGGTTCTGATCTTGCCCATCATCTGCAACAGGGCTAACCTTGTCGAGAAATACAACCATCCGCATGGTCTTTTCACTTGCATCTCCAAACAACATTCCAGCACAGGGGACCGCTATGCAGCTCAAGGTTCTAGCCTTCGTTCTCGCCGGGGGCGAGGGTACGCGACTTTACCCATTGACCCGGGAACGCGCCAAACCGGCGGTCCCGTTCGGCGGCAAGTACCGAATCGTCGATTTCGTGCTCAGTAACCTGGTCAATTCCGGGATCCTCTCCATTTATGTGCTGATCCAGTTCCGCAGTCAGTCTCTGCTGCAGCACCTGAGCGACGGCTGGCAGTTCGGGGGCATCCTGAAGAGCGAGTTTCTGGTTCCGGTGCCGGCCCAGATGCGCACCGAGGGTAAGGAGTGGTATCGAGGAACCGCCGATGCCATTCATCAGAACATCAACCTTATCGAGCAATCGAGACCCGATATCGTCGTCGTATTCGGCGCGGATCACATCTATCGCATGAACATCCGCGCGATGATCGAGTATCACGAGCAGAAACGCGCCCATGTTACGGTTGCGGCGTTGCCTACGGATAAAAAGTTCGCCAAAGACTTCGGCGTGATCGAGGTGACCAACAGCGGGCGCATCATCGGTTTTCATGAGAAGCAGGCCGATGCCCCGACCATGCCCGGGGATCCGGATCGAGTCTACGCCTCCATGGGAAACTACGTCTTCAGCACCGAGATGTTGCTAAAGATAATCGAGGAGGACCAGCACGATCCCGACAGCTCACATGACTTCGGCAAGGATATCCTGCCCAAGGCCATCGGTCGGGCCGAGCTGTTCGCTTATAACTTCAACACCAATCCGATACCGGGAGAGGACCCCGACAAGGCCCCCTACTGGCGGGACGTGGGTACCCTCGACGCCTTTTATGAGGCCAACATGGATATCCGCGCCATCTCCCCGGAGCTCAACCTATTCAATCGGCAGTGGCCGCTGCGCACCGCCAGCTATCCCGATCCGCCGGCCAAGTTCGCATTCGACGAGGAAGATCGTCGGGGACAGGCCATCGATTCGGTCATTTCCGGCGGCTGTATCATCTCGGGGGGGCAGATAAGAGATTCCGTGCTGGGTCGGAACGTCTATGTGCATGCCAGAGCCGAGATCGACGCCTGTGTCATATTCGATAATTGCGACATCGGCCGCAATGCCAAGCTGCGCCACTGCATTCTGCAAAAAAACGTGCGCATTCCCGAGGACTCGATTATCGGCTTCGATCTTGAGGAAGACAAAAAACGCTACCATGTGACCGAAAGCGGCATCGTCGTTATCGACGGCAAACGTACCCCGATGCAGCTGTCGACAATCATAGTCTAGTAAGCGCCTGTCTGACTTACGACTGTTCTAATGCGGAACCGAGGAGGCCGGTCGGATTTCCCGCTCGATCTCGTCAAATCGATCCACTGTGCGCCTCATCGAGCGGAAAATCTTACCTCTTACTCCCCGATCTTTCGCTACGAACACAAGCCGGACAGGCCTTAAATCCTGGCCACCATCTTGAGGAGGGTTCAATGACAACCGGGAAAACGACCAACGTCGAAGAACTGACGAAACTGGCAATTGATTTTGTGACGACGAAAAAGGGCCTGTGGGATCATGCGGCCTGGATGGATTTCATGTCCCGCCTGCAGGCGAAGGGGTTCGATCTCTCCGGGGATATGCAGGCGAATCTGGGCAATCTGCTGGAAGCGATGAAGCGGTTTTATACGGCGGCGGCTGCAACCGAAAGCGTAGAGAAGGCCGTGAAGACCGTCGTCAGCGACAGTGTAACCTTCGTGAAACGCCATCAGGGAGTATGGGGCCATTCCGAGTGGGAAGATTTCGTGAAGACGGTGGAACGAAATACGCTCAGCCTGTCCGAGGGGACAATGGCCTATCTGGGTGGAATCCTGGAATCGATCAAGATCTTCTACGCATTATCCCCGGTAGGAAGGGTTCAAAAACGCCTGTCGGCCGCCCCTGCCGAGACGCCACCCGCCCCCGCACCCACAGTGGCCGCCGCAAAAAAGACGGAAACGAAACCCGCAGCCGCCAAACCGCCGGAGAGAGCAAAGGTAACACCAAAGGTGCCGCCCAAGCGAGACGATCTGACGGCAATCGATGGTATCGGACCGACCTTGGTAAAGAAGCTGAACGCAGCGGGTATCTCCAGCTATGCGCAGCTTGCGGCCCTTTCGGATGACGACATCGAACGCCTGGAAAAGGACATCATCCGCTTTCCGGGACGCATTAAGCGCGACGACTGGGTGGGTCAGGCGAAAGCGCTCTCCCAGGGTCGGTAACCGCGTCACCCATATCCCTTCCGATAACAATCAATCATGCGGGGCGAGCAACCCAGATAAATCTTACGGAAACCATAGTCTTGGCGGGATCTGTCTGCCTGTCGCAATCTGTGAAAATCTGCGTAATCTGCGTAATCTGCGGATAGAAAGGACGCGGTTATCAAGCGTTCCCGATGTCCACGGGGAGGAAGATGAGCGGCAGCAGACGACGACCATTTCTCTGCCGACGCGAGCGAGTCCGCGGCTGCCTGGAAGCGACCGGATCCTTTCTCCCATACTCAATCGGACCTAGGCTGTCCCGCGGCCGGCGGCCGGCCCCGGCGATGCGGTTCGTTTCACTCTGTCATAACATCCTTCTCCGGTCCCGGAGAAGCCAACGCTATGAATGCCATCCCCGAAGAATTCATCACTAAGACCGCCCAGCTCTCGGACCAGGTTGCCAAGCCCTTTCCCGCCTCGTGCAAGATCTACGGGGAGGGCTCGCGCCCCGACCTCCGCGTGCCCATGCGCGAGGTGACCCTGAGCCCTACCCGCACCAGTCAGGGGAGCGAGGAAAACCCGCCGATTTACATCTACGATACCTCCGGCCCCTACACAGACCCCGACGTCCGCATCGACCTGTCTGTCGGCCTGCCCGAGGTACGCACCGCCTGGATCGAGGAACGGGGAGATACCGAACCCCTGGCAGGTCCCAGCTCCGAGTTCGGCCGCCGGCGTCGGGAAGATCCCAGCCTCACCCACCTGGGCTTCGAGCCTATCCGCGCCCCGCGCCGGGCCAAGGCGGGCGCCAACGTCTCCCAGCTGCACTATGCGCGACGGGGCGTGATTACCCCGGAGATGGAGTACGTCGCCATCCGCGAAAATATGCAGCTCGACCGGTTGCGGTCCGATCCGCGCTACGCGAAGCTCCTGCGCCAACACCGCGGTCAACCCTGGGGTGCCGACCTGCCCCAGCGGATCACCCCCGAATTCGTCCGTTCGGAAGTGGCCGCCGGCCGCGCCATCATCCCCGCAAACATCAACCACCCGGAGCTGGAGCCCATGATCATCGGGCGCAATTTCCGGGTGAAGATCAACACCAACATCGGCAACTCGGCCATAACCTCGTCCATCGCCGAAGAGGTGGAAAAGATGGTCTGGTCCGCCCGTTGGGGCGGTGACACCCTCATGGACCTGTCCACCGGCCGGAACATCCACGAGACCCGGGAGTGGATCCTGCGCAACGCCCCGGTACCCATCGGCACCGTGCCCCTCTATCAGGCCCTGGAGAAGGTCGACGGCAGGCCCGAAGCGCTGACCTGGGAACTGTTTCGCGACACCCTCATCGAGCAGGCAGAGCAGGGCGTGGATTACTTCACCATCCACGCCGGCGTGCTGCTGCGCCACGTGCCCCTGACCGCGGAGCGGGTCACCGGCATCGTCTCCCGCGGCGGCTCCATCATGGCCAAGTGGTGCCTCGCCCACCACCAGGAGAGCTTTCTCTATACCCATTTCGAAGACATCTGCGAGATCATGCAAACCTATGACGTCGCCTTCAGTCTCGGCGACGGCCTACGCCCCGGCTCCATCGCGGATGCCAACGACCGGGCCCAGTTCGCGGAGTTGGAGACCCTCGGCGAGCTGACCAAGATCGCCTGGGGGCACGAGGTACAGGTCATGATCGAAGGCCCAGGTCACATCCCCCTGCACATGATCAAAGAGAACATGGACAAGGAGCTCGAGGACTGCTTCGAGGCCCCCTTCTATACTCTCGGCCCCCTCGTTACCGATATCGCCCCCGCCTACGACCACATCACCTCCGGCATCGGGGCGGCCAACATCGGCTGGTACGGCACCGCCATGCTGTGCTACGTCACCCCTAAAGAACACCTGGGCCTACCCGACCGGGAGGATGTGCGCGACGGCATCATCACCTATAAGATCGCCGCCCACAGCGCCGACCTGGCCAAGGGCCTCCCCGGTGCCCAGATACGGGACAACGCCCTCTCGAAGGCACGCTTCGAGTTCCGTTGGGAGGACCAGTTCAACCTGTCCCTCGACCCGGAACGTGCCCGCGAGTACCACGACCGGACCATGCCCCACCAGGCGCACAAGGTCGCCCACTTTTGCTCCATGTGCGGTCCTCACTTCTGCTCCATGAAGATCACCCAAGAGGTGCGCGACTTTGCCGCATCCCACCGGATCGAGGACGTAAAGACCGCCGTAGAGGAGGGAATGAAAGCGAAATCCGCCGAGTTCCTGGAAGCAGGTGGAGAGATCTATCGGGAGATTTGAAAGCTAGAGGGTGTTCTCGATTAACTATCTGATCCTGGCTATCTCGAACCACGGATGAACACGGATTGGTCTCCATCCGTGTCGATCCGTGTTCATCCGTGGTTTTCTCTCGTTCCCACGCGCCACGTGGGAACGCGGAAGCTCCGCGCCGCGGAGTGTCTCGGAGGCGCTACCCTATTGTCGAACCGCAAGCCCGCGTAGGGCGGGAAAGCACAGCGCAACCCGCCAAAAGCCTTCCGGCGGGTTGCGACCGTCCCTGGTCTTACCCGCCCTACGAGCTATATGCAAAATATTCAGCTCAAGCGGTCCGCACAGCGGACCCTACCCTAACCGCTTGACTGACTGTAGGGTCCGCTGTGCGGACCTTCTAAATGTCAACACGCCCTAGAAAACGACTGGTAAAGCCTTCAGCCCGTGCCCGAGAAAACTGTCCTCCCATTCCACGGCATCCGTCGCCAGGGATAATCCAGGTAGGCGGCGTACCAGTGTGCCCACCACAAGCTTAGCCACCAGTTGGGACAAGTTCTTGCCGATACAGGTATGGATGCCGTAACCGAAGGAAAGGTGGGGATTGGGCCGGCGTCTGATATCGAATTTGTCGGGCTCAGGAAATCGGGCCGGATCTCTATTCGCCGCCCCGATGAGGCAAACCACTCTTTCGTCTCGACGAATTTTTGTATCTGCCAACTCGACATCGCAAAGTGCCGTGCGCGAGACCCCTTGGACAGGGCTGTCATAGCGCAGAACCTCGGAAATAGCCGTTTCGATTAACGAGGGGTCTGCCACGAGGAGCCGCAGCTGCGCCGGATGTCTGAGCAGGGTCAGCACACCGATGCCGATCAGATTTACGGTCGAGGAATGCCCGACGGTAAACATCATGATGCAATTTGCCAACAGTTCTTCCTCGCTCAACTGCCCCGCTTCCTCAATCAACATGCCGATCAGGTTGTCCGCCGGCTCGGAACCGGCGCGGCATTCGGCGATCCGGTTGCGGAAGAATTCGGCCAGGCCCGCAATCGCCAGCATACCTCGCTCATGCGTGATTGGCGCGATGTCCAGATCCGCCACCAGGGACATGTTTTCCGTCCACTGTTTGAAATTGCGATGCCAATTCTGTCGTGGAATTCCCAGAATTTCACGACAGTTCAAATCGAGCATGAGCGGGTAAGCGAGATCGCCTATGACATCCAGCTTTCCCCGCTCCACGGCTTGATCGATATAGCTGTCAACCTGCGCTTGAATAGACGCCTGCAATGCATTGATTCGGGATTGGGTGAAGGCCCTAAGTAACAGGCGGCGGATCCTGGTGTGATCGGGTGGGTTTGTCAGCACCAACCATAACCCCATCAGGTTGTTGCTTTCACGCCGTATCGATAAGAGACGGTTGACTGGTCTATCGTTTGTGCCGGTTACCGAGGGTATCCGTCTCGACTCCGAGCGACCGAAATCGGAGCTTTTCAGAACTTCTACAACATCCGCGTAGCGCGTCAGTATCCAATCCTCTTGTTCGGCCCGATAGTATATCGGCCGGTGAGTCCGAAGATACCGATAGATGGGATAAGGGTCGGCGCGAAATTCCGGTGAGCGCGGATTAAATCGCGCCGCTAATGTATCATTCATTTTTTCTCGGCGACGATATCGATGAGAGGGAACGAATGACACCAGGCGACTGGTGATTTCAGCGCCTCATTGACCAGACCGCGCAGATAACTCAGCTGACCCGGAGGCTCGCGGTCCCCGTAGACACGATCCAGATTCCGTTTCCACAAGGCAATCGTCCGCAGCGATTCGAAGCGCCGGTTGCGCATAACTTTTATTTCCCAGCCCGCTTTCTCCACATCGCAAATCAGCTCGGACACCGTGCACAGCATGATGGAGCCACCATAGGTCGTTCGTTCTCCCCTATACTCGTCAGCGGCGCAGCTCTCCGATAAGATCAAACGAGGCGCATTGGCACGCAGTCGGCGCAGATGTTCGAATTTGTTACGGACATGGGAAATCATTTCGAGACTGAAGATCAGATCATATTCGCCGGGAATTGCCTCCGTATCTCGGTCGAGGTCATGCCGGAGCACTTTCAGGTCCAGATGCCGGCAATAATCTGCTTGTGCCGTGCTGCATGTGACCCCGGTTACCCTGCAATCGCGCTCCGCGATCAACATCTTACCGGGACCTCCCCAGCCACAACCCACATCTAAAATGCGCGAGCCCGGAACAATATAAGGATAAAAATTCTTAACCGTTTGTCTTAGGCCGGTTTCCAAATCCTCGGAACCGCGGAAATAGCCGAAATGGTAATGTAATGCGTCGCCAATAATCCGTTTCCATTCATCGATCGATACCAGGGAATAAAATCCATCCAGATCGAACGGTTCCTCGGGGCCGACGGTCATTGTTCACTTTTTACAGTCAACCACCGATGTTGGTACCAAAGATAGGCTTTGGCTTCAAGCGCCTGTTGCGGTTGCCACACAACTTTAATATGACTCAACTCACGATTAAAAATGGTAAAGTGGTCCTTCGGCTTCAAGAGAGAATCTGCAATCAGGTGACCGGGCCAAGGCGCTTTGGCATCCACAGGGCTGGTATGACCGGGCCAGTCCAATAATGCCGCTCGTTTTCGGGGTTCGCAGAGACCTTTCGCGACTAAATAATCCAGGAAAGCACCCCAGTGATATCCAGGTGGGTGTTGTCCCCGGACAATACATTCGAACCCGATTTTTGAATGGATTTCTCGGCCTATATCCAGACAAACCGTAATCAGATCGGAGAAGGCAAACAGTTGCGCCATCAATGCCTCTAATTCATTGGTCTCCCCCTGCCAACCAAGCCGTTGCAGGTAGGAAATCAGCGAGTCGGGTTGTAAACGTTTGACGTTGACTCGCAAACTCCGCGAGTTCCTGGATAACATAACGCCGATGTTGCCGATAAAGGCATCATCGGGACAATGCACAAAACAAGGATACAGGTTGTCTTTGTACACCTGCCAATCTGAACCAAGCAAGCGAGCCAGAGACGGCACCGCAATCTTACCGTAGGTCTCCGCGAATGGAGAGATTTTCTGCGGTAAACCAATGAAAACGGAGGGTATAGGGTGGGGGCGCGAATCCTTATTATCATACTCCATCCAGATTTCCGGTATACCGCCATGCAGCGGGGATGAAGGCTCGGACCATTCAGTGAGAAAATCGTGCCAATGCACCCCTTCCGATTGGGCGTCCCTGTTGTCGGTGGAAGCGATTGTCGAGATTCTATTGTGCAACAGAGCCAACTCGCCGTCGGTCGGATGTAGGCATTGATGAAGGTCCACTTGCGGCCTGTCGGGGCCAAGCCGACATTCAAAACCACCCTGGAGGACAGGCGTTAGCCGAGTCGCCAAGGCCCTTAGACCTGAGATTTGATCCTTGTTAATGAGCGCTTGACCAAGACAGGGTAATAGGAGGTCAAGCTGTTCTTTCAGGTTTGGACTAGGGCGTGTTGACATTTAAAAGGAGTGGTAGTGGCCAATATGTGAGTGGAATCTTAGCCAACAGATGGTAATAACTCGGTATTATAGCGATGCAGGAAGAGTTTCAAACAAATCTCATGCATATGAATGCAT
>NZ_SMSC01000004.1:0-158115 GCF_004359955.1 Candidatus Thiosymbion oneisti | reverse complement strand
TGCCCTGTAACCGGTGTAGCCCCCGCAAGAGACTGTGATCCTGAAAAAATAGGGCTCTTTGGTTTTATTTCGTGCGGTGAGGAGCTGAAGTCAGACCTGCAAAAATTGCGACAAGAGCGCGACGTAGAACGACAGCGGCAGGAGACACTGCGCAAGGACAGGAGTAGGCTGGCAGCTCGGGTCTCAAGGCTTCAGGAAAAAACAACTCATTTACGTTTACGCTACGAGGAGTTGAAGCTTCGGCAGGCCGATGTTGAACGTAACATTTCAGAGTATCTCGCTGCCGTTGATCGGATAGGCGACACAGTCTTAGCGAATCGGCAAGAGACCGAAAGGCTTTCTCAAAATCTTATTGCATATGCGGAGCAGCTTGAATCCTTCGCAACAGCTGCAGACGATGTATCTTTCGACGATTTCTCCGCAATCCGCTCTGCAGTAAGTTTAGCAACAAACTACCAAGACTACCGCGAACTCAAGAGGAATGTTCACAAAGCGCGCAGTAGTGGGAGAACATTTCGCAAGGTCGCTATGGAAATTGGTACAAAGGCCGGCTTTGCTGTGCTCGCGAGACTAAATCCCGCCATTGGGCTTGTGACTACTGCCTATAAGATTGGTAAGTCGGCTTTATTGGGTATTGCCAAGCTGTTCGGCTTTCGCTGAGGAGCACATAGGTTGGGGTGAGGGACGAACCCCACAAACCAACGGCATGATCGAACGCTTCAATGGTCGCATCGCCGACGTGCTGCGCACCCACCGCTTCGATTCCTCCGCCTCCCTGCAGGCAACCCTCAAGCGCTTTGTCTATCTGTATAATCACCACATCCCCCAGAAAAGCTTACACCACCAAACACCCCTCCAGACACTCCAAAAATGGTACGCTCAGCAGCCTCAACTGTTCAAAAAAATTCCTCGTAATCATCCGGGACCTGACAACTAAGCAATTGAGCGTCATACTTAAATACCTACCCCGAGCCAGGCAGGTACTCCGCACGGAAGGTCTCCCGGTCCTGGTCGCCAAGCTGTTGCGGCGCCTGCAGACGCCCCCGCTCTCGGTCAAGCGGAAACCCGAGCTCTTGACGCTCCATCCGCCTTTCGAGCCCTTCGGGTTCCCTGTGGTGTCGGTAGTGGATGTGTCCATCATCATCCCCGTCTTCAATCAGTATCGCTTCACCTTTCACTGCCTTGCCGCACTCAGGCGTCAACGAAGTACCTTCGGCTTCGAGGTCCTGGTCGTCGATGACGGTTCGACGGACGAGACGCGAGCGCAGCTGTCCCGCTTCGGGAATCTCCGTCTGGTCGTAAATTCGCGGAACCTGGGTTTTGTTCGTTCCTGCAACGCCGGAGCCCATCAGGCACGGGGCAGATACATCGTCTTTCTCAACAACGACACCCAGGTGCAACCGGGCTGGCTGGATGCCCTGATCGGGACCTTCCGCAGGCACTCGAAGGTCGGTGTCGTGGGCAGTCGGCTGCTGTTCCCGAATGGGCGCCAACAAGAGGCCGGGGCCATTGTTTTCCGGGATGGTTCTTTCTGGAACTACGGCCATCTGGATGACCCCTACAAGCCCCGGTACGGTTATGTACGCGAGCCGGACTATGTCTCCGGTGCCTCACTGGCGATCCGCCGCGATCTGTTCGAGCAGCTCGGGGGCTTCGACGAACACTTCGCACCGGCCTATTACGGGGATGTGGACCTGGCCTTTCGCGTCCGCGCGGCCGGCTATCGCGTCCTCTACGCGCCCCTATCGAGGGTGGTGCACTTCGAGGGGGTAAGCGCCGGGACGAACGAGACCGCGGCCATGGGTATGAAGCGGTTTCAGGCCATCAACCGGGAAAGGTTCGTGGCCCGTTGGCGCGGTGAGCTCGCGGCGCACGGCGCGCGTGGGGACCAACTGGAACGGCAGAAGGAGCGTCGAATCCGGCGCCGGGTCTTTGTCAGCGACACCTACATGCTGACCCCGGACAAGGAATCCGGCTCCCTGCGGATGCAAAACCTGTTCGTGGTACTCCAAGAACTCGGATTCAAGATAACCTTCGCGGCCTCCAATCTGGAAGCGCCCCAACCTTATGTCTCCGATTTGCAGCAGCGTGGCGTGGAGGTGCTGTATCGACCTTATGTCTCCTCGATCGACAGGCACCTCCAAGCACACGGGGCGGACTATAACCTGGTGATCTTGAGCCGAGCCGACACCGCGGCGCAGCTGATGGCCAGCGTTCGCCGCTACTGCCGCCGTGCCCGCATCGTCTTCGACACCGTCGATCTCCACTTCCTGCGCGAGCGGCGGTTGGCTGAGCTGACCGAGGACAAGGCCATTCGTGCCGCAGCCGAGCGGCGCCGGCACGAGGAATTGGGGCTGATCGCACAGGCGGACACCACGCTGGTGGTAAACCATGTGGAACGCGCTCTGTTGGCGCGGGAGGCACCCACAGCGAACGTTCGGGTCCTGTCCAATGTCCACCGTATTCACGGTAGCCGCAACGCCTTTGCACGCAGACAGGATATCCTCTTCATCGGTGCCTTCGCCCATCCTCCGAACCGAGATGCCGTCCTGTGGTTCTGTCGTGAAATCTTCCCGCTGGTCTCGGCGGAGAGGCCTAAGGTGCAGCTGGTGGTGATCGGGGCTGATCCACCGCCGGAGGTCAGGGATCTGGCGGCAGCGAACGTGCGTATCTTGGGCTATGTGCCCGATGTGGCCCCGTTCTTCGACGGTTGTCGCCTGTCCGTAGCCCCATTGCGCTATGGGGCCGGGGTCAAGGGCAAGATCAATCAGAGCCTGGCCTTCGGCCTGCCGGTAGTGGCCACCCGACAGGCGGTCGAGGGCATGTTCCTCGAAGATGGGGAATCGGTACTGATTGCCGATGAACCGACGGAATTCGCCGCCGCGGTGCTGCATCTCTACGCCGACCCTTCCCTGTGGGAAAGGCTTTCGCGCAACGGACTGGCGGTGATGGAAGCGCATTTCAGCTTCGCTGCGGCCCGCCGAGCACTGACGGACCTCGTTGAGCCTCAATGCCATTAAGTTAAGCGTTACCGGTCAGCGAAAAAGAGGAAAAACTACGAATCACACGAATCCTCGCGAATGGATTCGCGCCGGTTTGCGCGCTTCGTCGTTTTCTCTTCCGCATCCTGATCGACCACGACCAGCGGTCAGCAGCTAACTTAATGGCATTGCGTTGAGCCTGGGGAGAATAAGCCTGAGCCGGCCGGATAGGTGGGACCTTACTTCTCACATATGGCAAGGTTTTGCTGTTCCGTTCTACCTTTTGTTCGCCACCCACCGGCTCCAACCTCGGCGGCTTGCCGAACGACCACATATTCCGTAGCCTTATTGTCTACATATCCAACCAGCCGAGGTAGCTTCTCCGCCCATGGATACCAGCATCGACAGCGCCCGCTTCAACATGGTCCAGCAACAGATCCGACCCTGGAACGTCGCGGACGACAGGGTGCTGTCGATTATGGCGGATATCCCACGGGAGCAATTCGTTCCGGCGGCCTATCGCAACCTGGCCTATGCGGATATAGAGATCCCCATCGGGGAAGGGCAGACCATGCTGGCACCCAAGGTGGTGGCCCACATGCTACAGGCCCTAGACATCCGAACGGACGACAAGATCCTGGAGATCGGCACCGGGACCGGTTATGTAACGGCTTGCCTGTCCCATCTCGGCGGCCATGTCGTAGGCATGGAGATCCATGCAAGCCTGGCGGAACAGGCGCGGACGGCACTGCAGGCGCTCCAGCCGCAGCGGCTGGAAGTACGCGTCGGAGACGGGCTCGAGGGGCCGGTGAATGGACACCCCTTCGATGTGATTGCCGTGACCGGCTCCCTACCGGACACTGCGGCGCTGGGGACACTGGAAAGACAGCTGGCCCCCGGTGGGCGTCTGTTTACCGTCGTCGGCGAAGAACCGGTCATGGAGGCCCTGCTTGTGACCCGCGTCACTGACCGGGATTTCCGCCGTCAGTCACTGTTCGAGACCAGTGTGCCGGCGCTGGAGAAGGCCCCGGAGCCGGAGCGTTTCGTCTTTTGATTCCTATGTGGGTTGTCGCGTAGCGGGCGGCTCGGACCCGCCGAGCCAGTGTCTTTCCCGGCGCATCCCACACCAAGAATGCTCACGCCGGATAAATCAGAGCGGGAAAATCCGCGCTACCCACCCTGCGGAGAGGGGGCCAGCCAACCCCGCGCAGGAGGACTAGCCGGGACAACCTACTATCCGCCGATGCTACTCACGGTGGGGGTTCGTTTAGCGATGGAGATCCGGTCTACCCCATAGTAGACGGAGACCTGGTAGGCCAGGGTGAAGGACATCCCCAGCGTGACCAGGATCAAGAGTACAGAAAACAGATCGAGCCTACGCCGTTTAGGTTCCTGAAACATAGACATACCGACGAAATGTCGAATTTTTATAGTCCTTGGAAGATTAAAGTTTACAACACTTACAAAACAAATAAAGCATAATTCTGAATGGGATAATACCTCCCATGACAGGTATCCGAGGGCAGGCGTATGTCCTTATAAATCAATAAGTTATAATTAAACTTTATTATCATGTTCGGCTTGCAGCCATACAAAGTCATTGATTTTAAAAAATTTTATACGCGCTCGCCCTGACAGGTATCCATCTTGACCTCGAACCCTTTTCCCCGTCACCCTCCAGAGAGCATCTTCGGATGTGAAATAAGGCGATGGTGCAACATCCATGGCGACTTACGCGATCGGTGACATCCAGGGCTGTTACGAAAGGCTGCGGCGGTTGCTCGAGGCGCTTCGATTCGACCCGGGCCGAGACCGCCTCTGGTTTGTCGGCGACTTGGTCAATCGGGGACCCGATTCTCTCGCCACCTTGCGCTTTGTCAAGGAGCTCGGCGAGCGTGCCCTCACAGTCCTCGGAAACCACGATCTGCACCTGCTCGCACTGGCGGCCGGCAACTCGAGACGGGCAAAAGAGAACACCCTCGCCCCGGTGCTCCAGGCAGCGGATCGGGACGAGCTGCTGCATTGGCTGCGCCACCGCCCCTTGATGCATTTCGACGCGCACAAGCATTTCGCCCTCATCCATGCAGGGCTCCCGCCTCAGTGGGATCTCCGCGACGCCTTGTCCTGTGCCCACGAGGTAGAGACAGTGCTCCAGGGCCCTGATTATCCGGACTATCTGGACGCCATGTACGGCAACCAGCCCGACCGTTGGTCCAACACGCTTTCTGGTATGGAGCGCCTGCGCTTTATCACCAACTGCTTCACCCGTCTGCGTTATTGCGAGGCCGACGGGACCCTGGCCCTGAAAGAGAAGGCCGCTCCGGGCTCTCAAACATCCAGGTATCTGCCCTGGTTTGCCGTACCGAACCGAGCAACCAAAAGTACCCGCATCATCTTTGGACACTGGTCGACGCTGGGCTATGCGGCTGAGCACAACACCTGGGCATTGGATACCGGCTGCGTGTGGAAGGGCCAGCTAACCGCCATTCGAGTCCGTCGAGAAAAACCCAGCGGGCCCATCTCCGTCTCTTGTACATGATCCGCGGCTGACGACCCGGCGAGCCATTGCGATCACACACTGGCCGCCTTTGGGGTTCGTTTCTTGTTCGTGATGGCCTGCTTGGTAGCTGGTGTTTCGATGACCTGGACCGGTTTTTCGGTGCGTGGCAATAGCTTGCCGATCCCGAATCCCAGCCGGTCCTGACGGGCCCGCAGACCGTACCCCAAGGCAGCACCGCCGGCCGTGGTCAGGGTGAGCAGGCCCAAGGTTACAAACTGCGCCAGCACCATGACCACGCCCAATCCGGCCGCCCCGCCCAGCATCAGACTGGTTTTTAGATTGCCGCCTTGCTGTGCGCGCTGCCTCTCCCGGGAGATCCGACGCTGGTTGTGCTTGACCTCCTTGGCTTTCTCTTTCTCCGCGTGCACCCGGAGCTTCTCGCGTTCGCGTGCAAAGCCTTCTTTTGCCCGCGATAACGCCTGCTTGCGCCCACCTTCGGCCATAGAGGTGAACCAAAAAGCGGTCAGTGTGCCGATGGCCAGATTGAGCAATAAAAAGAGGAGACCGGTCTGCTCCAGATCGGTGCGGTAGGCAGTGACCACCAGCAGCACGGTGACGCCCTGGACCAACAGGACGCCGATCAGGTACTTGACGAAATTGGTTAGGCTGAAGGGTAGCATTGGAGCCCAAGAGAAAGCATAACCCACGGCGGCAACAAGCGGCGTGCTGGATGAGAAGATAGGAGCAAACGGAGGGCGAATGCAAGACCGGTGTCATGCCAAGGGGGATGCTAGTACAGATGCTCTCAATTACCGATAACATTGAGCGAGTAGGATCTCCACGGGAAATTTAGCCGCAAATCAACGCAAATGGACGCAAATAAACTGAACCGGGCAAGGACTGTCGATGACAGCGAGCCGATTGCGACCGATTTGCGTTGATTCGCGTTCATTTGCGGCAACCAAGGATTCCCAATGCAAGAACCAAACCGATGTTATCGGTACTTCGGTACTGCTGTACTAGTACGGAGTTTGGCTCGTTCCCACGCTCCAGAGACTGTGAAAGTATTACTGGATTTTCAGAGTGTCAGGGACAGAGCAACATAATTTCCATAATTTATCCGAAAATCTTTCTCCTAAGCCCCACGTGATACTGAATTCAGCGTGAGATATGGTGATTTCATCCCACCACCTCCGGGGAAAGCGAATACTTTCACAGTCTCTGGAGCGTGGGAGCCAGAGGTGACAGCGAGCCGATTGCAAATTCGGCTTTTTATGGATTCCGGACTGCTAACGATCATAGCAGGGTTCCACCGGATGTTTTGGAGTGCGGCGGCCACTTCACCCCGCTGCTTACCGAAACCGACAGCGCGAGGCATAAGCCGGGGATCGGTCAAGTGGCATCATCCTGCCGCCGCTTTGGATTTGGCAACGTATCTGTCCCCAGCAAAGGTATTGCGGCCAGGGGAAAGCGCCGTCGCCGCGGCGCGGGTGGAACCGAAAGGCCCGGATTCCCGGCCAACGCCGCTGGTATCCCCCGTGGCTGAGGTTCGATGCGGCCGCGCCGCTTTGCCGGCGCACTCCAAAGCAGTGGGGTGTTGCAGCCATTCGGCCCATGAAAACAATCGGTTGGCGTTGAATGTCCACAGACCCTAAAATTCCATGCCTGATTGCATGACCATCCGCGCCACGCCCAATTACCAACACCAGATAACCGACCGCTATGGACCATCTCTCGCCGCTGATCCGCCGACACATCGACCAAGCCCGTGCCGATGGGACCGAGCATCTGGATCTGTCCGCCCGCAAACTGGGTCTTCACCTGTCGGTCTTGCTGGATCTGTTGGTAGAACTCGATCCCAACGGTGACTCGCAGCTACCGGCACTGCGCTCGATCGACCTTTCCAGCAATGGCCTGGAATCTCTGCCCAGGGAAGTGGAACGGCTCGCTGGGCTGGCCTATCTGGATATCCGCCGCAACCCGATCCGGCGATTGCCGGATGTACCGCTACCCTCGCTGATTATCGACACCCGGCAATGGCGGCAGCTACGCGATCAGCTCGAAGATCGCACAATCTTTGGATTGCAGATCTTGCCGGAGGGATTGCATGGCGATATCGATTTCTTCTCCGAAATAGAGCGGCGAGGCATTCTCCGGCTCAGCTTGATCCGAGTGCTAAAAGGCCGGATTCCAGATGCGCTTTGGCGATTAAAACAGCTTACTCATCTTGATCTTAGCCACAACCAGCTCTCGGCGTTGCCCGAATCCATCGGCCGGCTCCAGCGACTCACTTGCCTTGATCTCAGCCGCAACCTGCTCTCGAATCTACCCGAATCCACTGGCCAGCTCCAGCAGCTCACCAACCTTGATCTAATCGGCAACCGGCTCTCGGAGTTGCCCGAATCTATCGGTCGACTCCAGCAGCTTACCTGCCTCGATCTCAGCTATAACCAGCTCTCGGAGTTGCCCGAATCTATCGGTCGACTCCAGCGGCTTACCCGCCTCGATCTCAGCTATAACCAGCTCTCGGAGTTGCTCGAATCTATCGACCGGCTCCGGCAGCTCATTCGCCTTGATCTACGCCATAACCAACTCTTGGAGTTGCCTGGATCCATCGGTCAGCTCCGGCAACTCATTCGCCTTGATCTTAGTTATAACCGGCTCTCGGAGTTGCCCGAGTCTATCGGTCAGCTCCAGCGGCTTACCAGATTTGATCTCAGCTTCAACCGGCTCTCGGAGCTGCCTGACGGGATTGGCGATCTGAAGGATCTGCGCGAACTGGAGCTAGATGGCAACCCTTTATCCGATTCCCTCACCGCCGCTGTCCGGTCTGGTCCGGGCGCTGTGTTGGCGTATTTGCGCGCGAAGGCCGCCCGCTTGTATGAGGCCAAGCTGCTGATTGTGGGCGAGGCCGGTGCCGGCAAGACGACATTGGCGCGGAAGCTGCTGGACCCGGTGGCACAATTGCCGGGGGAAGACGAATCGACACTGGGCATCAATGTGTATCGGGATTGGCGCTTTCCCTATGCACCGACTAACCGTATCGAAGCTAAGGCCATTGATCCCCCCTCTCCCCAACCCTCTCCCAAGGGGCGAGGGAGCCAACAGGGCATGACTTGCGAGTTTCTTAGTAATTCCCAAGCGTCCGAGCAGGCTCAAGAGATGTCCGCCAATATCTGGGATTTCGGCGGCCAGGAGATCCAATACGCCACCCACCAGTTCTTTCTGACCCCGAATGCCCTCTATGTGTTGGTAGTGGATGTGCGTCGGCAGGAGACGGATTATGACTATTGGCTCAAGATCATCCGGCTGCTGGGCCAGGACAGCGCATCCGGGCGCAAGACCCAGGTGCTGGTATTGCTGCACGAGAAAGCGAATCGGCAGGTGACGGATTTCGATCTGGGGGCCTATCGGCGGCGCTTTCCGCAGCTGGTCATCGAGACCGCGGAGGCGGATCTGGCAAACCTGGCGGATGGCCGGATCGAGAACCTGCGCATTCGCATCCAGCAGCTGCTCTCCAAACTGCCCCATGTGGGCGAGCGGCAGCCGGCGGCTTGGCGCCCGATACGCGCGGCGGTAGAAGAGCGACAGGCGGAGCACCATCTGAGCTTTGAGCGGTTTCGCGCGCTCTGCACCGAGCACGGCATCGACCAGGAAGAGGCCGCGCGGGTGCTGGTGCGCTATCTGAGCTTTGTGGGCAGCTGTGTCTATTTCGACCGGGACCCGCTGCTCAAGGATTTCATCATCACCGACCCCCAGTGGGCCGTAAACGCCCTGTACCGGGTGCTGGATCGGGATGAGGTGCAGAACCGACGGGGACGGCTACGCCGCCGATTCTTCTATGAGGTACTTGCCGCCGAGGGCTACCAAGAATACGAGATCGACCGGCTATTCCGGCTGCTGCAGAAGGACCAGTTCGAGATCTGTTTTCCGTTGGAAGGCAGCGACGGCGAGCTGCATATTGTGCCCCAGCTCATCCCTACCATTAGGCCAGAATATGACTGGGAGGACCGGGATAATCTCCATTTCGAGTATCAATATCCCTTCATGCCCAAGGGCCTGCTGGCGCGCTTGATCGTGCGCCTGCATGAACTCTTGGAGGTTGGTAATGACGACCAGCCGCTGATCTGGCGCAAAGGCGCAATCCTGAGTTCTGAAGGTGCCCGCGCCGAGCTGGTGGAGACGGAAGATCCCAGAGGCGGCAAGGTCCTGCGGCTGCGGGTGGCAGGGCGGATGGCACAGCGGACCATGGCGCGTCGGCAACTGCTGGCTGTGCTGCGCTATGAGATTGAGCAGACCCATTTCCGGTCTTTCCGTGGTCTGGAGGTGAATGAGCGGGTGCCTTGCAGCTGTAAGGTCTGTGGCAAGGCCGCCGAGCCTAGGATGTATGACTATAGCGAGCTGGAGAAATATGTCTCCGGTGGCCGCGGCACCGTCTATTGTCCCGAAGGCCAGGTCGATGTTTCCATCTCTGCAATGCTGGAGGGGTTGGTCGGTACGGCCGCTGCACGACCGCCGGCACTCAGCAGCGGCACAGCAGGGGCGGGCAATGAACTGGATCGACTGTCTGATAGGGACTATTCAACCCTTGAACGGCTGCGCTCAGAGGCGCTCCGGGTAGAGGTATCGCCAACACTCAATGTGCAGGTCAGTCCTGAAGTGTCCGTGCGACAGGAAACGACTGTCAGCATTGAAATGCGCATTGAGCAGAAAAACCAGGTCTGCAATGCGCTCGGTGGTCTGCTCGACAATCTGGCCGAGGATGCCGAGGCGTCCGATGTCGATCCCGCCGAGCTCAAGCGGCTCAAGACGGAGCTGGACAAGGCCCAAGGGGCGCTGAAAAAGCTGGAGGACAACCAGGATCTCGATGATAAGCAAAAGGTCCGCGGTCCCTTACAGCGGCTCAAGAATCTTGTGGATAAGATCGCCGATGCCCAAACCAGTCTCGGCAAGCTGGTTAAGGCCGTTGCAGGCAGCGCTGAAACCGCCCACATGGCCATTGAGCTCTATAACAAGCTCGCCCCCCTGTTCGGTATGCCGCCCATCCCTAACCCGATTCCCAAGTCCGACAAGACGTAGGGTGGGCTGTGCCCACCGGGGTTGTGCCCACCGACTCATCCGGCTGCGATGAAGCCGGGGGACAGTTTGAACCTCAAGGGCACATATTGAGTATAGGAAAATACAGATACAAACCTGTAAGAGGCTGTCTAAAAAAGGGCCGTAGGCCAGAGTAGACGGTAGGCTGGGTTGAGGAACGAAACCCAGCGTTTACGGGCAAGTCTGGTTTGCTTAAGTTTAGTCCCTTGACCCAGCCTACCGCTTTGAAATCAATATGTTAGTTTTTAGACAGCCTCTAAGCCAGACAGGCTCTATACTGCCACACGGCACAATCCGAGCTTTTGAATTTCCCCCTCACCCCGGCCCTCTCCCGGAGGGAGAGGGAGTGAAATGCGCAGATTGTGCCGTGTGGCAGTATAAGTGGTAACCATGAATCACAGGGTGGCAACGGAAAAGGACGAGAAAGGGCGTGGACAATGCGGTCCCAGCAGCTTGCGTGAACGCTTTGCGTTATCGGTTTTGCGGGCCATATCCCGGCTTCCCCTGTCCCTGGTCCACCTGCTTGGGGTCTGTGTCGGTTGGTTGATGTTGAAGATCCCTAACAAGCAGCGCCGCAATGCCCTGATCAACGTTCGGCTCTGTTTCCCGCACCTCCAAGCTGCCCAGGCCCTTGCCTTTCGCCGGCGCTCATTCCTCGAATACGGTAAGACCTATAGCGAGGTCGCTTACCTGTGGCTGCGTCCGACCCGGAAGGTTCTAGCGCTGGTGCGTGCGGTTTCGGGCCGGGAGTTGTTGCACCGCGACGATGGGCGGGGGGTGATCGTCCTCTCCCCACACCTGGGCGCCTGGGAGTTGGCGGGGCTGTATCTTTCCGCCCAAGGACCGACAACGACGCTCTACAAACCTCAACCCGAGCTGAACTGGTTGATACGCGAGGTCCGGGGGCGCGCCGGCGCCGAGCTGGTCCCCACCGATCGCCAGGGGATCCGCAAACTCATGCAGGCCCTGCGGCGGGGGGAGTATGTCGGGATCCTCCCCGACCAGGAGCCCAGGATGAACCCCGGCTCGGTGTTTGCTCCCTTCTTCGGGGTCCCTGCCTTGACCATGCTGCTGATCAATCGGCTGGCGCGCAAGACGGGGGCGCGCGTGATTTTTTTGTTCGCGGTGCGGCTCCCCCGGGCCCGGGGTTTTCACATCCATTGCCTACCGGCGCCCGTAGGAGTCGATTCCGCAGACGAAACCACCGGCGCGACGGCACTCAATCGAGGTATCGAGCATGCCGTCAATACTTGTCCGGAGCAGTACCTCTGGGCCTATAAGCGATTCCGCAGACGCCCGCCGGGTATGCCGAACCTCTACCAGGGGCCGCTGTAAGCAACGGGTGATAGTTGGATGGTCAACCGCTGCCGGTTGACCAAGGGCTTATTTGATCTCGGTTTCGGCCGAACCGCTCTCGCCCTTGTTATCGGTCCAGGAAAGCCGAATGGTATCACCCTTCTTGGCACCTTTGAACCTGAAGGCAATGTAGGGATTCTTGGATACGCCGCCGCTCCACAGGGCCTTCATGACCTCTTTTTCCTGCCAGGTGCAGACCACCTCCTGAATGAAGTGGGCGGGGATGAGCTTCTCGGTCGCTTTGTCTTTGCGCCGCCCGGTCTCCATGGGGTGACTCATCAGCGCCTTTACCTCGGTTACCTCGCCCTTGAGCTTGGCGCGAATCTTGATTGGATTTGCCATTCTTCAGCTACCTCTCACCTCGTATTCGTTTAAAGGGCGTCAGCCGCCGCAGCCGCCGATGGTCACCTTGACCTCCTTGGACGCGCTCAGGACCTGGTCTTTGGCCTTGACGAGGGCGATGACGGTTGCCGTCTTGGCCATCTTGATTCGGGTCGACACGAAGCCGAGCGCGCCTGCGCCCAGATTGAAAGAGGCGACCAGGGGCGTCTGGTTTCCGGTGGCGATAATCGAGATAGAATCGATGTCTTCCACGTCGGCTTCCACGGTCACCGGGACCACGGCGCCATTCTCGGCGATATCCGGGGCCTTGAGCTTGACGCGGTCGCTGCGCTCATAGGTATTGGTGCCCAAGAGCTCCTTCAAGGCGTCGTCCAGCTGCTTGGCCGTGAAGGCGCTTTCCGGCCAGGCCGCCAGCACGGCACCCGATGTGAGCAGGCCGGTTCCCACTGCGGCACCGACCGCGCCCGCGGCCAAGGATCCCTGGAGCAGGATTCTGCGTTTCGGGTCAGTCATTGACAATCTCCAGTCGAGAAACGATTGAGGGTTACGGATTGGATTCCAACGAACGGTCCGGTGGTCCCTGACCGCGACGAGCCCCCGCTCCCGTCGTAGCAAGGCATCCTGTTATTAAGACCGCTTGTTGAGCGGGGGAAACGAAAGTTCCACTAAGCTTAACCCAAGTCGGTGCCCACTGAGAAGCTGTCTGGTTAAAGGAATCTGCTGGCCTGCGCGGACCTCGCGTTGGGTGTAAGTTGCGTTAGTGTCAACACACCCTAATGCTTCTCCCTACCCTATGCCTACTCTGCGGTTCAGGGCGACCGGCAGCCCACTCTACGGTCACCATCAACGCCTTTTCTTGGCGTCTTTTGCTTCCCGTTTGATCGCGTCGAGCCTGACCTGAATCCTGGATGCATCGTGGTAACTCAGTCCCGGTTGTCGCAGGGCGATCTCGAGCTGATGGATCGCCGGTTCCAGGTCGCCATCGGCATAGAGCTTTTCCGCCCGGTAGCGATGGGTTGCCGCCTTTTGCCCTGCCTTGAGGGCAGCATCTGACATCCGTTGGTAAATCAATGCCTGGCCGGGTCTCCTGCGTGTGACCTCCTCCAAGGTCTTGAGCGCGCGCGCGGGATGTCCCGCCGCCATGAGGGTATCGGCGTAGGCGATACGCAGTGGGATATTCGATGGTCGCAGCCCGACGGCGGTTTGCAAGGTCTTGATGGCGCGGTCCCTGGCACCGCTCTTGGCATCGATCCGCGCTTCCAAAATGATGAACTCGGCCTGGTTTGGGTACCGGGCGATCAACTTCTCCGTCATCTCGCGTGCCGCGCGGATTTGGTTGCCGAGGGCCAACCCCAGGGCATAGCCGTAGCGCGCGGCGAGCTCGTTACGGTAGCGTTTGCTCTTGAGCTGGGACCGGAAATGGGCGATCGCCTTTTGCGCGTTGCTGAACGAACGCGCGCGCAGACGGGCACGTATCAGGTGAAAGCGCAAATCGTCCGGTCGTTGCTTGTGTCCGTAGCGGTCGGCACGGCCAAGGGCGTCAGCGGTGCGGCTGCTGGTAACCGGGTGGGTTTGCAGATACTCGGGGGCGCTGATCTCGTGGGTACGACTTGCCCTGCCCAGACGCTCGAAGAAGCCGGGCATGGCATAGGGATCGAATCCGGCGGCAGCCAGGGTAGCGATACCGATACGGTCCGCTTCCTTCTCGTTCTCGCGGGTGA
This sequence comes from Candidatus Thiosymbion oneisti, assembly GCF_004359955.1. NCBI lineage: Bacteria > Pseudomonadati > Pseudomonadota > Gammaproteobacteria > Chromatiales > Chromatiaceae > Candidatus Thiosymbion > Candidatus Thiosymbion oneisti. The sequence continues at coordinate 144,118 of NZ_SMSC01000004.1, read as the reverse complement.
AGTTGATTTGCCGCTGCACCGTGGCGGCTTGAATGCCGGCGGCCGCCGCTGCTCCGAGGTCCGCATCGACCTGCGCCCCGAGGACGGTAGCGGCGATGAGCGCGGCGGTCGCGGGAATGCTCAAACGCTTCTGGTCCTCGAAGAAACGCATCAGGTGACGCTGGGTCACATGGGCGATTTCGTGGGCCAACACCGCTGCCAGCTCACTCTCGTTCTCGCTGGCGAGCACCAGGCCGGAAAAGACACCGATATGACCATCGGGTCCGGCGAAGGCATTGATCGCTGGATTTTCGACGCAGAAGAAGTTGTATCTACCCGCCCCCGTTGTGCTCGCGGCGACCAACCGATTGCCGAGGCCCTCCAGGTAGTCGGTGAGTATCGGGTCGTCGATGACCGATAAGGCCTTGCGCACGCTTTTCATAAACTCCCTCCCCAGACGGCGCTCCTGAGCCGAGGACATCACCAGCTCCGCGGAGCTCCCGAAATCGGGGAGGTGGAGTTGCTGGGCCGGACTCCAGGTTGCGGGAAAGAGCAAAGTGAGCGCGACTACCACAGCGGGTGTCAAACCGCGCAGCGACCGTGAGATTGGGGGATTTTTCATGTCTTTTGAGCGTGGGAAAGCAATCCAAACTCCGCGCTGTTTCCAAAAAGGCGCGATAGCCTCAGCGCCATCTCAGGACTGACAGCGCGGCGCTCCCGCAAGAGCTCGTTGACCGATTGACGCGACACACCAATTGCCCCTGCGAGACCACTCACTGTCAGTCCATAATCCGGCAGAAAGTCCTCCCGCAATATCTCTCCGGGATGTGTGGGGCGGCGCTTGATACCCGTGTTAGCAATGCTCACCCTGACCTCCGACATTCAGTGGTAATCGCAGACTTCAACGTCATATGCGTCGCCATCTTCAAACCTGAAACATATCCGCCACTGATCGTTGATGGAATTGGCGCTTTTTGCCGTCCGAGTGTATTTGCATTGTTATGTGCCTGTGACTTCCTCTTTTGGAATATATGGTATTAAGCCTTTCTTATAAGCAATTTCTTGAACTTCAAGCGGCATGTCTCTTACATCTACCATTACACCGTTGACGGTAAGCATCCAAATGAGTGGATTTTTATCAATATTACTTTGAAGAGACCAATTTGGATCCATTTGGTACATATCAAGTAAATCACGTACTAACCTTGATTTCCCTTGACCCGTACTTTGACCAACGCCGAATGCTTTATATAAATCTGAAGCACTAATATAAGGGTTTTGACTTTTGTCAAAAAGAAAGTTAACCATGCCAATTGCGTGCGTAACACCACAAGCCCAAGTGGCAGCTTTACCTTTTTCTAATGGTGATGGACGCTTTCTACATAGTGCAGCGACAGCATATCGTATTAATTGTGCATATTCTTTATTGAGGTGCGTTTCAGAAAATTGATCAGTAATGGTTATTATTTGGTTAAATTTTCTCTGCATGTTTTTTGGAACATTCTCTGATTTTTTAGGTACGCCCATTATTCAATCTCCTAGATTTTATATTGCACATAACGCTATGGCTCAGTCGCGCGCAGCGAAGCAAGCGTCGACTGGAGCCAGTGGTTAGGCGCTATCATAGACTTTTTATTACTTCGAACTTCACAAGGTAGGGCCGTAGGCTGGGGTTCGTACCTCACCCCAGCCTACGCGGGCCACCTCCGTTTCTTCTGTTTGACTGGCTTCGGTGTTCACCCACTTAGTAACAATCCCCCGGCAAAGCCGGGGGCTTTCGATTGTGAGCCGCTCAAAGCGGCTATTCGAGGGCGCTAACGCGCCCTCGATGGTAAACCTGTGCCAAATGGATCGCACCCTGCCCTTTGGTGTACCCGCTCACTTGCGACACCGTATACTTGGGCGGGATAGAAATCAGCATATGAACATGGTCAAGCATCAGGTATCCTTCTTCGATCTGGCTCTCTCGCTGTCGAGCCAACTCGCGGAAAACTTCGCCGAGATGGCGTTGCAATTGCTCGTACAAGACCCGGCGACGGCATTCCGGAATGGAAACGACGTGGTATTCATTCTCCTACCCGGAGTGCTTAAGCTCTTGGCTTTACCCATTGTGACCTCCTCTCAATCGTGTGCTTGACGGTCACGTTCGGAGCATCCCAGACGAACTCCCGAAAATGTCAAACTTTTACTGTCTCCCCGGCAAAGCCGGGGGATTTCCCGTTTCTGGTTAAGGTTATCACGAAAACTCCCCTGAGTATCATTCCGAAAAGCTGGAATAATTGAGCCATTTCGAATGCAAGACTTAATGAATCTTTGGCCTTGCGGGTTGTTTGCAAAATTACGTAGTAAGTTACTAATGTATAAAAAGATATCGGGTATGACTAAGTCACCATGAAATAACACTCCGTGTACGAATAAGCGTGAAAATTCCTTATTATCTAGAAAAAACTCCATTTGGCGGTCTGTAGCACCAAAATAAATTTGAGGTTTTTGATTCATTTATAGTACCAAATATATGAGATGCTTTTCGTTTCTCTGTCTTGTAAGTAATCTGTCGCATAACAGGTAATAGACGGCGAGTTGCCGTTTTAAGTACATCGAAACACCTTACATACCACAGCTATTGCTTCCTTTTCAAATTCATGAATATCTCTATCGGTAGTGCTCAATATGTAGTGACCGTGTAGTTATCCCATCAAAGAGGGAAAAGGCTCAGTAGTGAACCCATCACTACACATTAGGCACTACCATTTATCGATCGAGAACGCCCCCCAATACGTGGTTCCGCCTTATTTTACGTTCTCTGACCTGTAGTGGGCTGTGCCCACCAGCTAGGCGCGAGAGTGGTGGGCACAGCCCACCCTACAGGTTATACGCAAAATATACAGAAATTGAGTACTAGTCCGCACCGGCCAAGGCTGTAAGGATACGCTCGATGCGGACGCTGCAAGCTGCGATATTGGTCTCAATCTGGCTCGTTTCCACGCTCCAGCGTGGGAATGCCGTTGTGGCCGCTCCAGCGGCCAAGGTTTCATGACGCTGGAGCGTCTGGATTTGCTCCCACGCTGGAGCGTGGGAGCCAGAGGCTGATTTGTGGGGATACTTCAGGGCCTGTCCCCATTTTTGTAGGTTGGGGTGAGGAATGAACCCCAACGTGATGCTGAAGAACTAGGATTTCCATCTGCGTATCCTTATTCTATGCACTTCTACTAATAATAGAAGCCCTTTGTACTGATCCATGCTTTGGTGAATTGATAGATAATTCATTAATCTTTTCATCAGTTTTGGTATAATTTCTGGGTGATTTTTAATTTGGATCGCAATTATGCCATTATAATTTGATGGCGGGTAAGTGACTATATCAGAAAAATCACCATTTAGAGAAATTAGTATTGCATCCAGTTCCTGAGCTTTTCCAATAACAATAGGATCCCCGGAAGTAGGTGAGATATGTTCTTTAAGAATAAAAACTTCATAGCCGGCTTCAAATAAAGGTTTAACCACTGAGTTAGGAACACATTGGTCAACAAAGAACCTTAAACTCATCACGCGGCCACTTCAAACTCTGCTAATTCACGAGCATAATCAAGACAAGCGGCAATTTTATCTTTATCTATATCTGGAAATTCATCAATGATTTTGTCTGTGGCATATCCATTTGCCAGGTATCCTAGTATAAGGCTAACAGGTATTCTTGTCCCTTTAATTCTTGGTTTTCCACGAATGACACTATACGAGCTTTCTATATGGTTTTGCCATGCTACATTCATTTTTTCCTCACTTGATTTTGTTGAGTTATCTGTATTATTAAGACTAAATTTGTCTTCTTCGTTACTGTTTATCGCCTAACAGGTAGTAGACGACAAGTCGCCGTGTTTAAGTACGTCGAAACACCTTCTATACCACAACTATTGCTTCTTTTTCAAATTCATGACTATCTCCATCAACGCACCTGGGAGTCTGTCTGATTATGACTGTTCTACTGCGGAATCGAGAGGAGACCGCTCGGATTTCCCGCCTGATCTCGTTAAACAGGTCCACTACCTGTAGGGTGGGCTGTGCCCACCACTCGCGTGCTTAGATGGTGGGCACAGCCCACCCTACAGGCTATGCAAAATATACAACTAGCGAGGCTTCGCCTCAGACCGACGAGGCGTGACCCCCTCCTCCCCCAGGGGAAGAAGGGCTCCGGCTCTCCCAACTTCGCTGGCTAATCCAGGTCAGGTTGGGTAACGAACCGCACCGAAGAACCACGGATGGACACGGATAAACACGGATGTGATCCGTGTTGATCCGTGTCCATCCGTGGTTCAAAGGATTTGCGATTCCCGCCCAAGCAAGAGGCAGAAATGTTTTTGTGCAGCGCACAAACTTGACTCATTGGTAAAGATGCAGGTCCCTCAAGGATCCTAGTCCGCACCGGTCAAGGCCGTAAGAATACGCTCGATACGGGCGCTGCAAGCTGCGACATTGGTCTCAATCTCCTCCATGCGTATCTCTCCGCTCGCCTTACCGGCCGCCCAGTTGACCACAAAGGCAAAACAGGCGTAGCAGAGTCCGAGCTCCCTGGCTAGGGCCGCTTCGGGCATTCCGGTCATACCCACGAGGTCGCAACCGTCTCGCTCCAAGCGCATGATTTCGGCCGCCGTCTCGAGGCGCGGGCCCTGGGTCGCGCCGTAGGTACCGCCGTCCTCCACTGCCAGATCAGAGTCCCTCGCCGCTCTGAGCAGGGCTTGGCGCAGATCCTCACAATAGGGCCGGGTGAAATCGATGTGCAGAACTTCGCCCTGATCCCCGTCGGAGAAGCTATGGGCCCGCCCGTAGGTATAGTCGATAATCTGGTCCGGGACGGCGAGGACCCGGGGACCGAAGGCACCGCCGATACCGCCAACCGCCGCTAATCCGACGACCCGCTCGGCACCGCAGGCCTTGAGTGCCCAGAGGTTGGCACGATAATGGATCCGGTGCGGTGGCATGCTGTGCCCCGTCCCATGCCGGGGCAGGAAGAAGAGCTCGGCACCGCCTAAAAGGCCCCGTGTGACCGGTGCCGAAGCCGGACCATAGGGGGTATCGGGCTGTTGGTGATCGAGGACCTGGAGTCCCGGCATGGCAGCGAAACCGGAGCCGCCGATGACAGCCAGTCGGCTCATGTCAAACATCTCCGGCAGACTTGGAGTGCGGCGGCCACATTACCTTAGGATTTATTGGGATCTAAAGGGCCTGCTGAAGGGTTATCAAACGTCCTCATCGGCCACCGCATAGATACCGTCGGCATTGCGGAAGTAGCCCATATAATCCAGGCCATAGCCGAACAGGTAACGATCCGGGAGCTGTATGCCGACGAAATCCGCTTTGAAATTGTTGGTGTGCTCGCGCGTTTTTTCCACCAAGACCGCGGTATGCACATTGGCCGCCCCGTCTTCCCGGCAGGCCTTGACGACGGCATCCAGGGTAACGCCCGCGTCGAGGATATCGTCCACCACCAGCACATACCGACCACGCACGGAGGCCGCGGGCCGATGCAGCCATTGGAGGTCTCCGCCGCTGGTGGTCCCACGGTAGCGGGTGGCGTGGACATAGTCGAGGGTGAGGGGAAACCCCAGCCGCGGCAGCAGACGACCGACGGCGATGACTGCGCCGTTCATGACGCACAGCACCACAGGGTCCCGTTCCGCCAAGACCTTGGTGATCGCCCCCGCCAGCCGGTCCAGAATCCGCTCCATCTCCGCGCCGGATACGAGCAGCTCCGCCCGGCCCATGACGGCGGTGTACCGCTCCCGCGACAGCCGCATCGTGCTTATCCCTCTCAATCGCCGATATTCAAAGATCCAGGCTCGGGGCGTCCAAGGCCTCGAGCTCCCCAATGACGCGCAGGGCCTGCTGCCAACGCGGTTCCAGGTGCAAACGCGCGCGTTCGAGGCCGCCGCGACCGTGCATGCGCAGACAGCGCAGATGCGCGGTGGGGTCGTCGTGTCCACGCAGGGACTCGATTATGTCCAGTGCGGCGGGACGATTGTTGCATACCAGAAGGACGTCGCAACCCGCATCCAGGGCCGACCGGGCACGCTCCGCGTAACCACCGCCGGTTGCGGCCGCGGCCATATCCAGGTCATCGCTGAAGATAACGCCCTGAAAGCCGAGCTTCTCGCGCAGGACCCGGCGCAACCAGAACGCCGAGAAACCCGCGGGGTTTCGATCCACCTGGGGATAGACCACATGCGCCGGCATGACCGCCTCCAGACCACGCCGGATCAGGCGCTCGAAGGGGGTCAGGTCCTCTGTCTCGAGGTCGTCGAAGGGTCGGTCATCAACCGGCAGCTCGGTGTGGGAATCCGCGGCCACGCCGCCGTGTCCGGGAAAGTGCTTGCCTACCGCGGCCATGCCGGCCTCGTGCATACCTTCGCGCCACGCCAGGGCAAGCTCCGTCACCCGATCGGCGCCGGCGGCAAAGGCACGGTCTCCGATCACCTGGCTCACCCCTCGGTCCAGATCCAGAACCGGCGCAAAGCTGAAGTCCACACCTACGGAGCGCAGTTCGGCGGCCATCAGCCAACCCACGGAATGCGCGGCACGCCGTGCGCTCACCGGATGCTCACGACTCAGTTCACCGAAATGGCGGGCGGGCGGCAAACGCGTAAATCCTTCCCGAAAGCGTTGTACCCTGCCGCCTTCCTGGTCCAGGGCCACCAACAGGTGAGGATCGCGCAAGTCGTGGATGGCGGTAGTCAGCGCAGCGACCTGCTCCGGATGCTCGAAGTTGCGGGTAAACAGGATGACCCCGCCCACCGCTGGGTGGCGGAGAATCTCGCGTTCCTCCGCGTCGAGCTCGACGCCCCCCAGATCCAACATCACGGGTCCCAGAGACATTAACTCAGCCCTCCCCCTGTGAGGGTGTCGCAAAAGCCCCTCTCCCGCCGGGAGAGGGGTTGGGGAGAGGGGGGCAAAGGGCGAAGATCGGTGCCTTTTGCGACACCCTCCTGTGGGGCCTGATCACCGATCCCCGAACCGCTGCCAGGCTTCGTCCACTTCATCCCTCGTCCCTTCTTAAACCAGCAGACAAAAACCGTTTCCCTTATCGGCTCGTCCGAATGGACTGGAGAGAAAAATTCCTTCCACGCCTCTTGCCCAGCCAGGCATGCACCCGGTGCGAAATATCCGCCAGGGTCCCGTCAAGGTCGCAGACCCAAACGGTGTTTTCAGACTTTTCCATCAAGCGCTCTCTCCTCGGTTCGGGATGACAGCTCGTGTCGATTCGTGTCTATTGGTGGCTCTGCAGCCTAGAGTACCATGGGATATACTGGTTATGGTCGGCGCTGATCGGTCCAGCGTGACAGACTGCGTGCGCCATCGGGGGGTGGCCTCTCTCCCGCCGCCCTGCTTGTCCGATCCTGGCTTATTTGGTGTTGCCCGAGAAGGCGTCGTGTTGCATTACGTTGTGTTCGACCCCGTGCCTCCGAGACGTTTTCTCGCGCGGCTAACGTACCCTACACACAAGGCGAGGTCCGCGCGGGCCAGCAGCACGGCGGGCAACTCTAAGGGTAGGTTGCGTTAAGACGCCGGCACCATCGTAGATCAGCGAGTCTTTGGGCGTAGTCTTTGGGCGTCGTAACGCACCTAGCCTCGCCTCCAATATCCCCAAGGCCATACTGGCAGGGATTCCCGTAAAAGTGGGCATTTATGAGCAACCAAGGTTCGCGGAAAGACATTCCGGTCAGAGACCGTTTGATCCTGGCGCTGGATGTGCCTGACAGGGATACCGCTCTGGAGACGGTGGAATCGCTCGGCGATTCGGTCAACTTCTACAAGCTCGGCCTGGAACTCTTCATGTCCGGCAGCTACTTCGATCTGGTAGAGCAGTTACGTGACCACGGTAAGCGCATCTTCTGCGACCTGAAGTTCTTCGACGTACCGGAAACGGTAGCCCGTGCGGTGCGTCAACTCAAGGACCGCGGCGTGGACTTTACGACCGTGCACGGCAATGACTCGATGTTGCGGGCCGCCGTCGGCGAGAAGAACGGGCTGAAGATTCTCGCCGTCACAGTGCTGACCAGCCTGGATCAGGGTGACCTGGAAGACCTTGGCTTCCAGTGTGATGTAGAGGCGCTGGTACGCTCGCGCGCGCAACGTGCGTTGGAAATCGGCTGTGATGGCGTAGTTTCATCCGGTCTGGAGATTTCGTCCCTCCGAAAAGATGTGGGCGATCAGCTCATGATCGTCGTCCCCGGCATCCGTCCGGTGCAGAACCGCCCGGTAGACGACCAAAAGCGTGTCGTTACCCCCACCCAGGCCTTCCAAAGGGGTGCCGATTTTATCGTCGTCGGGCGACCAATCCGTGACGCCGAGGATCCACGCGCCAGGGCCGAAGCGATCCAAGCTGAAATCGCGGCTGTTTTTGCTTGAGCTAAGTCCGGTCCGACAAGAAACCTATTTAATCCGCAGATTACGCGGATTTCCACAGATTATTTCGTTCTTAATCTGTGGATAAAGAAAGCCCGGTTCACCAAACCGCGCCAAATAATTCAGGATTGCTCAGCCGGCTATCCGGGCCCGTACCACATCCGTCAGGCGGTTGGCGATGGAATCCACCTGGGCCTCGTCTATACCCTCCACCATGACCCGGATCAGGGGCTCGGTACCGGATGGACGCAGCAGCACGCGCCCGCATTCACCGAGCTCCCGCTCCGCCGATCCAACGGCATCCCGTATCTCGGGTAAGCCGACGATGTCTCTCTGCTCATCCAACCGGATATTGATCAGCCTTTGGGGATACTTCTGCATTTCACCTGCAAGATCCCCCAGATCCCTGTCCGCATCTTCCATCGCTGCGAGTACCTGGAGCGCCACCACGATGCCGTCGCCGGTGGAGGTGCGATCCCGGCAGATGATGTGCCCTGAGGGTTCACCTCCCAGGATCCCATCATCCTGCTTCAAACGCTCCATAATGTAGCGGTCGCCCACCTGGGTACGCACGAAGCCTACGTCAAGTCGCCGCAGGGCGTGTTCCAGCCCCAGGTTGCTCATCAAGGTACCCACGACCTCGCCCTTGAGGTATTGCTGCTCCAGACGCGATTTCGCGATGATGTAGATCAGTTGGTCACCATCGATCAGATTGCCATCCCTGTCCACCATCAGCACCCGGTCTCCATCCCCGTCGAAGGCTACCCCGAGATCCGCACCCTCCTGCACGACGGCCTCCATGAGCGCCTCGGGGCTGGTGGAGCCGACCTTCCGATTGATGTTGAACCCGTCGGGCTCGTCCCCGATGGTTATAACCCGCGCCCCAAGTTCCTCGAACACGTCCGGTGCCACGTGATAGGTCGCCCCATTGGCGCAGTCCACCACCAATTTCAGATTCCGGAAGCTCATGGCCGCCGGGATGGTGCCCTTGCAGAACTCGATGTAGCGGCCACGGGCATCGTCCACCCGCTTGACCTTACCCAACTCGGCGGGACCGACCGTATGCAGCGGTCGGTCGAACTCACGCTCGATCGCCGACTCGACCGCGTCCGAAAGCTTATCGCCATCCGCCGAGAAGAACTTGAGACCATTGTCCTGGTAGGGATTATGAGAGGCGCTGATCACGATGCCGGCAACCCCCCGTAGGGTACGCGTCAGGTAGGCGATGGCGGGGGTGGGCATCGGGCCGAGCAATCGGATGTCCATGCCGGCGGCGACCAAACCAGCCTCTAGGGCGGATTCGAACATGTAGCCCGAGATGCGGGTATCCTTACCGATCAGCACCTTGCCGCCCCGCCCTTCGCCGAGTACACGCCCCGCGGCCCAACCTAGCTTGAGCGCGAAGTCCGGTGTGATATTCCCCTCGCCCACCCGCCCCCGAATGCCGTCGGTACCGAAATATTTGCGCGTCACCTTTTCACCTGTTTATCACATCTGTTGTCGTGGTCTTTTTTCAGGGTCGTGCCGGTTGTCAACAACCACATGCACGATTATTTCACCATATTCAACCATATAGCATACAGAGAATGGAAATCGCCTAACCCGCATATCTCAGCCGGGGATTGCTGTCCTGGTGGAATTCGCGGCCGTTCCCGCTTTGTGGTGAGCGAAATTCGTAGCCACTCCCAGGGCCTAAGCTTCGACCACGCGAGAGCGGGCGAGAAACCGCCAGGGCGGTGATAGGCTGGCGGCAATGACGAGGTGCCCACTGCCTACACTACACAATAAGTTGACTTTAGATTAAGACTTTTAATAAAATTGTATTGAACAATGTTCAATATTTCACTGCGGGAGGAATTGTTATGGGCCGGTCTTCAATGCGTACTATAATGATTGTATTCTTTTTGCTGCTGCCACTTACACAAGGGAATGCCGAAGATTGTATAGGCGATTGTGAAGAGGGTGATCTCCCCACTCAGGTAGATCAATCCATCGATAAGGTTAAGCCTATAGCGACAGAGGGAGGGGCGCCAAGGAAATTTAAATCAGAAGTTAATGAAATACCTCAAAATATAGTGGCCCAGATAAAAAAATATTCATGGCAAGAAAGCTGCCCAGTACCAATAGATAAGCTTGCATACATTGAATTGTCTTACTGGGGATATGACTCGAAACATCACACCGGTGAGTTGATTGTTAAAGCTGATATTGCTGATGAAGTAGTTGATGCTTTCAAGATAATGTATGAAAACAAATTCCCTATCGAGAGAATGGAGCTTATTGAAAAATACAAAGGTAGTGATGATGATTCAATGGATGCGAACAACACATCAGCATTTAATTGTAGGCCAATAACAGATCAGCCTGGTACTTTCTCTCTACATAGTTATGGTACAGCGATAGATATAAATCCTGTATATAATCCTTATGTAAAAAAGGACAAAGTTTTACCGCGAAGGGGTAAAAAATATGCTGATAGAACTACTAGTCATAAAGGCATGATAAAAGAAGGCGATGCTGTTCACAGGGCCTTTAAGAAACATGGTTGGACTTGGGGTGGCACCCAAGATTGGCTATCTAAACGATGTAATCTCGACTATCAGCACTTTCAAAAGGAACCTGCGGTTCCAAGAGAGTGTAATTAAGCAACCAGTTGAAACCGCTTTCTAAAGACGCGCTGAAATTTTAATTATGGGAAAAAAGAGTGCGCCCGACAAAACTGACGCCATGCCTTCTTTTCAAGCTAAATGCTCTGATAAGTGTTCTAAGATATGAAGGTTCCCCTGTCAGAGAACGCGAGGTAACGCTGTAAAGTGCTGACAGAGGAGAGGGCATGGATCCATTGGTTCATCGATAACCCCGTGGTGCGGAAGAGAACGTCAAGTCTTTTGTGTCCAAGTCCCATTGTACGTTTCGATTCCGATAGCGATCCCGATTATTCAGTCCAACGCTCCGCATCACCGAAAGCGAAAAAGCAGGGTGACGAAAGAGCGATGCTTTCTACCGTCCGAGTACATGCAATTGTTATGGCCTTTTCTTAGGGTCTTGCCTGTTGTCAAAAACCGAATGCACGACTATTTCACTATCTTCAATAGTGTAAAATACAGAGAATGGGAACCGCCTTATCACACAACCTCTGAAATTCAAATAATGGGTAATGGCTAATGTATAAGTGATAACATGACCAGCGGTACTGGCTACTCTGTCCCCTCTCCCGCCGGGAGAGGGGTTGGGGAGAGGGGACCAAAAAGATGAATCGCTCTACTTCTTCACTTATAGGTTTACCACTACCAAATAATGAATCCTATACATTTCCGGGTTCTCGATGATTGACTTTACAGCAATCTCGACGCAATCCGGAAATTCAAAGCCCAGCCTCTGTCTCTGCCTTTCATACCATACAAAGGCGAATTCCATATCATCCTTTGCTCTATCCGTATAAGCTAATTTCATTTGTATTTATCGCGCAAATCCCTGTGCACCGATTTCCAATCATGAAGTCCGAGCCTCCCTTCCTTGTACTCTTTGTATCTTTTATCCAGTTCTTATTTTTACCACTCCGGTATTGGGATTTCCGAATTGCCGGCAGCAATGGAGTCCCAAATATCTTCTACCAGAAACAGCTTCTCCGACAATTCCAGCCCGTCAATCTCGTTTCTGATTTTTTCTAGCTCCATTTTGTCCTCCATTGAATTCCAACGGATGGTTTTTCATGCCATAACGTCCAAGCTTCGATCCCGATTATATGGAAAACTCGGACTGGGGTGCGGGTGACCCGAAATCGCGTACCGCCCGGACCACCCGCAGGGCATCCACCGTGGCGGTTACATCGTGCACCCGCACCAGGCGGACACCCCGCTCGACCGCAAGCACCGCGGCCGCCAGGCTCCCCGCCAGACGCTCAGTGACCGACCTGCCGGTGAGGGTACCGATCATGGACTTGCGCGACAGGCCTACCAGGACCGGAGGCCCGAGCGAGCATAGCTCGCCAAGTCCCGCCAGTAACGCCAGATTATGCGCCAGTGTCTTTCCGAAACCAAAGCCGGGATCTACCAACACACGCTCGGGGTCCATACCGGCACCGACGCAGACCTGGATCCGCCGGCGCAGGAAATCTCGAACCTCGGACACCACATCGCGATAGACCGGCGCCGCCTGCATGGTCCTCGGCTCTCCCTGCATGTGCATCAGGCACACCGGCACGCCGGCCTCGACTGCGACCTCCAGGGCACCCGGTCCGCGCAAGGCGCGCACATCGTTTATCATCCCGGCCCCGGCATTCACCGCGGCGCGCATGACCTCCGGCTTGCTGGTATCGATGGAGATGGGTACGGAAACGCGGGGACCGAGGGCCTCGATCACCGGCACCACCCGCTCGATCTCCTCGGGCCCCGAGACCGGGGCGGCCCCCGGCTGCGTAGACTCGCCGCCGATATCGAGGATATCGGCGCCCTCTTCCACCATGCGCTCCGCGCGACGCAGCGCACGGTCGACGCCGAAAAAATCACCCCCGTCCGAAAAGGAATCGGGGGTGACATTCAAAACGCCCATCACACAGGGACGGGACAGATCCAGCGACCTGCCCCCGCAGTTTAGGGGCTGTTGATATTCATCGTTCACGGTCCGATTGCGGCCCTTTTCCGCGTGACTTAAATTGCGGTTCGGTGAACAGGATCCGTAGGATGCAGTGAACGCCTTCTGCGTGTCTGCCCACGCATCCCTGCACGCAGACAGGCAGGCAACGAACCGCATCCCGATCGGATCCTCTACCACCGGGCAGGCAGCCTATCCTATACTACGGCTGACTAGCCCGCATATTGAAATAAATTGAGAACTGAAGTGCCGCCAGCCGCTCCGGTGAGATATGCGGGTTAGTGACTGGTAGCTGACAGCCGGACGTTCAAAATGAAAATTATCATCCTCGGCGCCGGCCAGGTGGGTTCTTCAGTAGCGGCCAACCTGGTCAGCGAGGCCAACGACATCACGGTAATCGACCTGAAGCCGGAGTTGTTGCGGGAGCTGCAGGACCGCTTTGACCTGCGCACGGTAGAGGGTCACGGGGCCCATCCGGATGTGCTGGTGCGGGCCGGCGCCGGGGATGCGGATATGATCATCGCCGTCACCAACAGCGATGAGACGAACATGGTGGCCTGCCAGGTCGCCTACACGCTCTTCAAGACGCCCACCAAGATCGCCCGGGTACGCTCCCAGGACTTCCTGGACCATCCCGAGCTCTTCTCCCTTGAGGCCCTGCCGATCGATGTGCACATCAGCCCCGAGCGGCTGGTTACCGAGCACATCACGCGCCTGATCGAAAATCCCGGGGCCCTCCAGGTGCAGGACTTCGCTAATGGCCGGGTGCGTCTGGTGGCAGTGAAGGCGTACCACGGGGGTCCTTTAGTGGGCAATAAGCTGCGCGCCCTCTACGACCACATGCCCAACGTGGATGCCCGGGTGGCCGCCATCTACCGTCAGGACCGAGCGATTCAGCCGGAAGGGAACACGGTCATCGAGGCCAACGACGAGGTCTTCTTCATCGCGGCACCGCGGCACATCCGGGCCGTGATGGGCGAGCTGCGCCGGCTGGAAAAACCCTACCGGCGGCTCATTTTCGCCGGGGGTGGTAACATCGGCACCCGACTGGCCACCGCCTTGGAGCGCAACTACCGAGTCAAGGTCATCGAGTGCATCCGGGACCGCTGCAAACGCATCGCCGAGGGGCTGGAACGGACCATCGTGCTCCAGGGGGATGCGGCGGACGAAGAGCTGCTCATCGAGGAGAACGTGGAGAACACGGACGTGTTCTGTGCCGTGACCGATGACGACGAGGCCAACATCCTCTCGGCCATGCTGGCGAAACGGCTGGGGGCCCGTAAGGTGATGGCGCTCATCAACCGCAGCGCCTATGTGGACCTGGTCCAGAGCAGTCCCATCGACGTGGCCATCTCACCCCAGCAGGCCACCATCGGCAGCCTACTGAAGCATGTGCGGCGGGTAGACGTGGTGGAGGTGCACTCCCTCAGACGCGGCGCGGCCGAGGCCATCGAGGCCGTCGCCCACGGCGATGCAGGTTCCAGCAAGGTCATCGGCAACGCTATCGAGGACATCGAGCTGCCCAAGGGGACCAACATCGGTGCCATCGTGCGCGGCGATGAGGTAATCATTGCCCACCACGATACCGTCATCGCGCCCGAGGACCACGTGATCTTGTTTTTGCAGGATAAACGGCGAGTACCGGAAGTCGAGCAGCTGTTCCAGGTGAGCCCGACCTTTTTGTGAAGGGGTATGAAATCATCCGCGGTGCGCAAGGTCCTGGGGCTGCTGCTGACCCTGTTCAGCCTCAGCATGCTACCACCGGTGCTGGTCTCCCTGTGGTACCGGGATGGTGCGGTGCTGCCCTTTCTCAGTGCCTTCGGGCTCATTCTGAGCACCGGTCTGCTCATCTTGGTGCCGGTTATCCGGCGTAAGGACGACCTGCGCCTGCGCGACGGCTTCCTGGTGGTGGTCCTGTTCTGGACCGTGCTCGGAGTCAGCGGCTCGCTGCCCTTTATGCTGGCGGATAGCCCCCACCTGTCCATTACCGACGCCATCTTCGAGTCCATATCCGGACTCACCACCACCGGGGCAACGGTCATCATCGGCATCGACGAGCTGCCCCGCTCCATCCTCTATTACCGCCAGCAGCTCCAATGGCTGGGCGGGATGGGCATCATCGTGCTGGCCGTCGCCGTGCTGCCCATGCTCGGCATCGGTGGCATGCAGCTCTATCGGGCCGAGACCCCGGGGCCCATCAAGGACTCCAAGCTCACACCCCGCATCACCGAGACCGCCAAGGCCCTCTGGTACATCTACCTGGGGCTGACCATCGCCTGTGTTGGAGCCTACTGTATCGCCGGCATGCCCCTGTTCGACGCCGTCGGCCACGCCTTCTCTACCGTCGCCATCGGCGGCTTCTCTACCCACGACGCGAGTATCGGCTTCTTCGACAATACGGCGATCGAGATGGTCGCAGTGGTCTTCATGCTACTCTCGGGCGTCAATTTCGCCCTCCACTTCATAGCCTGGAACCGCCGGCTGCCGACTGCCTACCTGCACGACAGCGAGTTCCGTTTCTACATTTTCCTCATGAGTGCCTCTGCCGTCGTCGTTACCTTGGCGCTCTACTACACGGGTACCTACGACCTGTGGTCGGAGGCCTTCACCCAGGGGCTGTTCCAGGTGGTCTCGATCGGCTCCACCACCGGGTTCACCACGGCCGAGTTCTACATCTGGCCACCCTTTCTCCAGATCCTGCTGCTGTTTGCCAGCTTTGTCGGAGGCTGCGCCGGCTCTACCGGCGGCGGCATCAAGGTGATCCGGTTTCTGCTGCTCATCAAACAGGGATTGCGCGAGATCGCACGCCTGATCCACCCCAGTGCCCAGCTGCCGGTGCGGATGGGATCCAAGACCGTCAACAACCGGGTGGTGGACGCGGTCTGGGGCTTCTTCTCCCTCTATGTGGCCAGCTTCACCGTCATGTACCTGGCCCTGGCGGCGACGGGTATCGATCTGGTGACCGCCTTCTCCGCCGTGGCGGCCTGCATCAACAACCTGGGGCCGGGGCTCGCCCGCGTCGGCGCCAGCTATGCCGACCTGCACGATCCGGCCAAGTGGATCCTGTGCTTCGCCATGTTGCTCGGCCGCTTGGAGATCTTCACCCTGTTGGTACTCCTCACCCCGGCGTTTTGGCGGCGTTGAGGTCAGTCGTCAGCTACCAGTCACTAGCTTCCAGCAATTGCGCAGTAGCTGCGCGAGATGGCCGCGAATAGAACGGAACCATCTCTTCTCCCGTCACTAATCCGGTCATGGTAAATTCCCGCCGATTAGGTATTCATGCCGAAACCCATGCGCCTCAATACATCATCTTTCATAACGAAGTCGATTTAATTCCCGCGGCTACAATAATACTCGTCGTAGGGTCGGTATATTCTCCATCGTAGAAATTGCCGAATTCTTCGATGACTTCACGTACAGCGGCATTACGTTCATCAGGGTCGAAAGAATCAAAGAAGGGTTGGAGTGGAGCGGCCAGCTCGTAGATCTGCTCCCACATTTCTTCGGGAGGGCCCAGCCATGGGCAGGACACCACTTTTTGCTGTTCCATCAGTTGCGAGAATCCGGCGTTATTCAGCGCTGCCGACAAACTGCCGGATTCGGCAAAGCGGAAAGGGTGTTGCGCCTCGGGTGGTAATATCGGAGAGGCTTTTCGTTTTGCGAAAGGAGAAATCACGATGCGCGCAAAATTGTTCTTCTCAACCGGTCCCCAGACCACGAATGCGGCTCGACCGCCAGGTTTGAGTACACGTAAGATTTCTTTCAGCGCGCGTTGACAATCCCAAAAGTACATAACACCCAACCGGCAGGTCACCGCATCAAAGCGATTGTCGGCAAACGGCAAATCATGGGCGTCTGCCTCCCGGAATTCGATATTATCGGAATCTCCGCAGTTTTCCCTGGCAACGGCCAGCATACCTTCCGACAAATCCGTCGCAACCACCTGGCCCTGGGGACCCACGAGGGATGCGATCGTAACTGCCGGTTCGCCTGAACCGCTGGCGAGATCCAGGACCTTACTCCCTGAAGCGATTTCCGCTGCCTCAAGTAAGGCTTGCGTCATCTGTTGGAGGTGGGGAACTGTTTTTTTGTGCCAGCGGCGCCATGCATTGACCGTGCGATCGGCCGTCCACTCTTCCCGTACGATTTCTGAAAAAGAGTCGTTCGTCTTCTTTGGAGACATGAGCGAAATCCTCTCAAACACTGGAACAGGGTATCTACACTACGGCCTCTGCCTCCCACGCTCCAGCGTGGGAGCAAATCTGGACGCTCCAGCGTCATGAAACCTTGGCCGCTGGAGCGGCCACAACGGCATTCCCACGCTGGAGCGTGGGAACGAGCCATCAGGGCATCGTGGCCGCTCATTCGCTCCATAACTCGTTGTTTTAGATTGCAATAATGTGGGGATACCTCAGGGGTTGACCTGGTTTTCAACGGGGGATAGCGTTTACGTAATGTAAATCATGCTGGTACGCCTGCTATGTCGCTCGCTACCCCCGTCAACCGTCTGACGACGGACGAATACCTGGAAATCGAACGGGATGCCGAACGGCGTCACGAGTACCTCGACGGTGAATTGGTGGCAATGGCCGGTGGCTCGCGGGCGCACAATCTGCTCGCGACGCGCGTGGCACGTTTGTTCGGCAACCACCTTACAGGTTCCCCGTGCCGGATCTTCCAATTCGACATGAAGGTTCGCATAGAGCGCGCGAACCGCTTCTACTATCCGGACATCCTGCTGTGCTGCAATCCGTTGACGGCGGATGCCGACGATTACTTCGAGACGGACCCCAAACTGATCGTGGAGGTCCTGTCACCTCGGACGGCCGCTATCGACGACGGTGAAAAACGGGTCAATTACCAGACCCTGGATTCTCTGGAAGAATACCTGTTGCTGGACCCGAAAACGCACGAGGCCATACTTTACCGCCGTAGCGGCGCTTTCTGGACACGTATCTGCTTGAATCCGGAGGACGAGCTCGAACTCTTATCGATTGGATTTCGCCGGGATCTGGCCGAAGTTGTGGGACTTGACTGACCGGTGATCTGACAAATAAGGGAAAACTACGAACGCGGATACCAGGCGGGATGGCACGCGCTCAATTAGCATTCATTCGCGCGATGATGCCCGTGGTACTGCGATCCTCCACCAGGGGCACGAGCACGACCTGGCCGCCCCAAGATTTGACCTCCGCGGCCCCGATCACTTGTTCCTCCCGGTAGTCCGCACCCTTGGCCAGCACGTCGGGGCGTAGCTGCTCGATGAGCGCCAGCGGCGTGTCCTGGTCGAACAGGATGACCGCATCGACGGTAGCCAGGGCCGCCAGCACGCGCGCCCGGTCTTCCTGGCCGATGAGGGGGCGCTCGGGTCCCTTCAGGCGGCGCACTGAGGCATCGGCATTGAGCCCGACCACCAACCGGTGGCCGTAGCGGCGGGCCCGTTCCAGATAGGTCACGTGGCCCACGTGCAGCAGGTCGAAGCAGCCGTTGGTAAAGACCACCCGTTCGCCGGCGGCCTGCCAGCGGCGGACCTGGGCCTGGGCCTCCTCGAGATCGCGGATCTTCGCCGCCTGCCCGTAGGCGGCCTCCTCATTGAGTGCCGCCAGCAACTCCTGCGCCCTGATGGGTGCGGTGCCTACCTTGCTGACCACGATCCCTGCTGCGAGATTCGCCAAGTGAGCGGTAGCGACCCGTCCCAGCCCGGCGGCGAGACCAGCCACGAAGGTGGCAATGACGGTGTCTCCGGCCCCGGAGACGTCGTACACCTCCCGGGCGGTGGCCAGCATTCGATGGTTGCCGTCCGCATCGATGAGCACCATGCCCTGTTCGCTCAACGTCAGCACCAGGGATTCCAGATTCAGCGTCTCGCGCATTGCGGAGCCTGCCGCTATCAGGGCGTCCAGATCCTGCGCGGCCACACCGGTGGCGAGGGCCAGCTCGTCGCGATTGGGGGTGATCAAGGTTGCCCCGGCATAGCGACTGAAGTCCTTGGCCTTGGGATCGACCAGCACCGGCAGGCCGCGGCCGCGGGCGAACGCGATCAGCGCTCGACACAGGTCCTCAGTGAGGACCCCCTTGGCGTAATCCGAAAGGAGCAGGACATCGGCCTGCGCCAGGCGCGGGATAGCGACGGCGAGCAGGCGTTCCCGGTCGCGCTCCGGCAGGGGGGCGGCCTGTTCCGCGTCGATTCGGACCATCTGTTGGCGATTGCCCAGCACCCGGGTCTTGATGGTGGTCCCGCGATCCCGCGCGATTAGTACCCCGTCGCTATCCAGGTTGGCTGTGGTCAGCTCCGCCAGCAGCAGATCACGGCCGGGGTCCGCGCCCGTCACCCCCACCAAAGCGACTTGGAGACCCAGCCCTGACAGGTTCCGCGCTACATTGGCCGCACCGCCTGCAGACTGCGTCTCCCGCTCCAGCTCGATGATCGGCACGGGTGCTTCCGGCGAGACCCGCCGGACCCGTCCCCACAAGAAACGGTCCAGCATCAGGTCACCGACCACGACCACTTTGCGATCGGCCAAGCGATCGAAGACCTCGGTGGGCACTAATGCCATGTGGCTATACTCGGTGCCCAGGGTGGGCGGGTAAAAACTTCTGGCTCTTTATGAATTCTGGACTGCTTTGGAGTGCGCCGGCAAAGCGGCGCGACCGAATCGAACCTCAGCAACGGGGGATACCAGCGGCGCTTGCCAAGAACCTGGGCAGCGGGTTCCACGCGCGCCGCGGCGACGGCGCTTTCCCCTGGCTGCAACGCCTGGCCGGGGATAGAGGCGTTGTCAAATCCAAAGCGGCGGCGGGTTTGCAGTGTACATGCCGGCACCCGCGGTTACACCAGGTAGCGTGGATTTCTACCAATGCCGGGATTAAGGTCGCCGCCTGCCGGTGCGTCCCTGCACGCAGACAGGTGCTCACCACACTCGACGGTCGTGCCGGGGAGGGAGGATAGAACAGTCTGGAATCCATAAAGAGCCAAATTTCTTTGCAACTCAGTCGTAATCTCGCTCAGGGTTTTCCCCGCTTCCAGCTGGATGGTTAGTTATGCTTCCATCTCGGCGCATTCGACACCGGTCCGGAAGCGGGAGGAGACCATCTCATCGACTCCCCTGCTGGAAGCTGGCGACTGGTAGCTGGAAGCATTATACGCACTTGCACTGCCCAGAGTTCTTGTCCAATAGGTGTCACTGAAATATTCCGTAATGATAGGCCCCCTCGATCACGCCGCTCGTATAGTATCCGTTCAATCCCTTGCAATCTCCTCGCGCGAAATAGGCTTTGAGATTGGGGTTCTTATCCATCACCGCCTTCACGTTCTTTACCAATTGTTCATCGGCGTTCTTTACCAGCACGCCACAAAATCCCGCCGTCAACGGAAAAATATCGTTGCCGCTATCACCGCAGAATACGACCTGCCCCTTCTCCGCTCCGAACTCCTCGGCTACATATTCCAATGCCGTTTGTTTGGTCGCGCTGTTCGGTAGAAAGTCGAGAAGCCCTTTGTTATCCACTGAATCGAAGCTGTATACGATCACTTCGTCGAACCTTCCCTTGACCAGCCCATCGATCCTTTTCAGTATCTCGTCGCTTCCGTCGTGTTCCACATAATAGCTCTGCTTGAACTGATTGAGGTGCTCGCTCCCCTGCTCCCTGATGCCATCGACACCGGACACGGCTTCCCTGATCCGGGCGGCATCCCACTTGGGACTCGCGCGCTTGACGTGGGTTACCCATCCCTCATCGAAGCGCCAGTCTCCTTGCTTATATTTCCTTATGGTCGTGCCCACATCGCCGATCAGCACATGGGGATGCCTGACCCCGTACTCCCGGATCGCATCCTCCGTCAGCTTCAGGTTTCTTCCGGTGACATAGACCACCAGGACATCGTGTTTTTCCGTAAGCGCGTTGAACAACTCAATGGCCCCCTCGTCGCCCTCCCATTTTCCATTCGGTAGCAGGGTTCGATCCAAGTCGGTAGCTAATATTTTCATTATTTTCTCCACGTGAATAGTCGTTGGGTTTTGCATGCACTAGCGCGTAGGTTGGGGTGAGGGACGAACCCCAACGAGAGAAAAACGACGAATCACGCAAATCTGCGCGAATCGGATGTTGTGCCGGCGGAACATTCGCGTCGGGTCATGTAATTCACGGTTAAAACAATCTCTTGGACTATTTCCACGAGGATCCGTTTTAACCAAACAGCTTCTTAACGCGTTGCCGCCGGTGCCAGGACATGGACGATCTGCTGTTCCTTAGGGGAAATCGATGTCTCGAATAGGGCGCCGTGCACAGGCAGCTTCTCCGCATACTGGTGAAACGCCGTGTGGTAGAAATTCCGAAGTATGAAATCGATGAACCACCGGGGCGTTAGTGGTGCAGTAACAGGGATTCGACAATTTTCGTATTGACCAAGGGTGAAGTGGCATTTGGGATGCACGAGCTCTGCGAATACTCCCTCACGCGCGTCGAAATCGAACCGGAACGGAACAGGAACGATCCGACGTGAAACGATTTCCGCAAACAGGGTATCTTGCAGATAGATCTCCGGCTCTTCCTGGAAAGGCGCCAGACGCGGCGACGGGAAGAATGCCAAACGATGACGTAGCAGCGCACCGTCTCGAAATTCGTACATCATCTGTACCATCGCACCGTCAAGCAGCTTCATATTGTAGGCGCGGGCGTCGGCCAGCTCCTCATAGACCTCCGCATAATCACGCTCCCTCAATGCAGCGGAAATGGCGGACATACCGGGGAAGCCGATTTTGAATCCGGCTTTAGCCATTTGCTTGGGTACAGTGTGGTTTGAATCATCGGCTAGCCCCAACTTGACCAGCTTGGAGACCAGATCGTCTATCTGACGCCTGATCGATTGGTGCGTAGGGACCCTCATTCCGAACTCTCAAGCAACAGCTTCTTTAACTTCTCCCGTGTCTCCGCATCGATGTCTTCTACATGAATCTTCCCAGATTCCAGGTCTCGGACCAGCTCATTCAGGCCTCGGGTCCCTCGTTCCAAGCGTTTACGCTCGTCTGGTGAAAGATCTCGATGTACGACCCGTAGCTTTTCAAGCAGCAGCTTGGTCGGGTAGACGAAACCGAGCATAAAGGCATGCTCCTTCAGGGTCTCGAATTCCTGCTTGATCGCAGCCATGCCCGGTCCGTATCCGAATACCCGTACCCAGGCCTTGCTGCGCGTAATGGCAGTGAACAGTCGGTTCCGCAGGCCGGCGAGGTCCCGCCCTTGTGAATGGCAGCTTTGGGCATTGATGATGTACACCATCCCGGCCTCGTTTCCCTTGGCGCGAAAGATGCCGGTGAAGGTAATGGATTGGGTTTCGGTCTTGAAAAAGACATCGGCGCTGGTATCGACGCCGGCCAGATGACATGGAATACCCAGATCGAATAGCCGGCTTCGGATTGGTCCGGTCTTCTCACGGGTGGTGAACGGATCGGGGTGAATAACGACGATGTCGTCGTGGCGGAGCTCGTCCTGTTCGAGGTTCATCCGAATGGCCCGGATCAGCCATTCGTTCTGCTCGGCTTCATTCCCGAACTCATAGAATTCGACCAGATCATCGATCGACGAATGTTCCTCCAGGAATTTAGGGCTCGTCTCATCCGTGCGTTGCAGCACGACGTGTTGTCCTGCGGTAAGCTCTCCCTCCTTGACGCGGTAACCGATTTCTTCCCACAGGCGCGGGTGGTCGAACATCTGTACCAGGCCCGTCTCACGGTCCTGGGGCGGCTGCCGATAAATGCCGAAACCGAGGGCGTGGGCGGTAACGAGCACGGGACGCGAGTTGCGGTAGCATTTTTCCAGGATAAGGTCTCGCCTGGAGTCGTCACCCAGCGTAACGTAAGGTCTGTCCTTCTCATCTCTGCCAAACACGTCTTCCGGCGAGGATAATGACTCCCCGGACAGACTTTGCAGCTCGTCGTAGGCATACACGAGGCGTTGGGGTTCATGCAATATGGCGTGGCACAAGCGCAGGAATGCGGACGAAAAATCCTGCGCCTCATCGACGAGTATCGCATCGTAAAGGGTGATGGGTTGGCTGATTTCGGTCAATGCCTTGCGGCAGGCGCCATCGAATGCGCGCTCAGAGCCCCCAAACCGGCTGCTTGCACTCCGAAAGTCGAAAAACTCCGTGCCGGACGCATGACAGAATTCATAATAGATGCCGTCGCGATCCTCCCCTCCCGGTGCCCCCCAGGCATTGACGACCCGAATGCTAGTCCAGTCGGGCTCCTCGCCCGTCTGTTCGATACAAAAATTGTTAATGAGCTTTCTGAATTGTCCCTTTAAGGATCGGGTATTGAAGGTGACAGCGATACGCCAATCCGGGTGTTGGCTGTGTAGATAGGCGGCCTTCAGCGCCAGGACGATCGTTTTTCCGGAACCGGCCAAACCACGGATGCGCTGCACACCATCGACTGTTTCGATAACGGCGCGGTTCTGGCGATGATCGAGGGTGGCGATCGCGTCTTCCAGTCGCTTGAGTTTGGCGCCGCGGGAGTCTTCACGAACCACTTCCCGCCTGGTGCGGCTTTTGCGAATCGAGGAGATGCTCTCGATGGCCGACAGCACCGCGCGAGATTTTGTCTCGTTTGCGTCAGGCCAGCTCAGTTGTGCGATAACACTCCTAAGCGTATCGGCATTGCTGATCGGATAGCCGTCCTGTCGATACTGTGCCGTATCCGTTACGGCAGGGGCAAAGGTGATGACGTGAATCTCCACGCCGAGCTTGCGCCCGACGACCAGCTCACGATGGACCTTCAGGCGTGCCTCGATCTTATTGGCGATATCGTCTTGCCGCTCGCCGTAGGACCCTAACCGGGTGCCTTCGACCAGATCAAAGAGGATGATCCCTTTGTCGGGTGAGACCAAAGTGGCATCGATAGCGAACTTGCCTTCCGGCGTGGCGATCAGGGGATAGCCGAAGAAGCACTCGCCACGGAAATCGGCGCTATTTGATAACGAGTTTTCGAGCATTCGGCTGGCAACCGGTTTGCCGTTTGCGCCATGAACAAATGTCAACCTCATATTCTTATCGTCTCTTCCCGCATGACCTCGGCGGCAACAGCAAGCACGACCTGTAATACATCAGGGGATAGCTGCAATGTCATTAAGTTAAGCCTCAAAGCCCCTCTCCCGGCGGGAGAGGGGCTTTTAGGGCCGGTGGAAATATTCGTGTCCATTCGTGTGCATTCGTGGTTCTTGCTTCCGGTTTTTGTGCGCATCTGTACTCGTTCATGCTGATACGGTTCGTGTTACTCACCGCATCCTACGCGGGCTTCATGGCTTCTAAGGATACGAGAGCACCTCTTCTTCACCAGCGGCATCCTTATGGACAACGCTAAAGCCGTAGTCGCGCAGATCGGCCTTCAATATGGCCGTGTTTCCATTGTTTTCCCATTTCAAGTGCAGGCGGTGGGCCTCCGTATCCATAACCTCCAGCTTGCCGTTGAACGCGGGGGAGATGTTACGCAGCCTTATGAGCCGCAGTTGGTCCCGCACAATCGGTTTGGCAAGTCCCTGCTCGATATCGCTCATGGTCAGCGATGTGCGGTTGATTTCTTTGTGGCCCCCGGTACCGCCTTTATCGGCTGCTTCGTAATCATTCTTGCCCGCGAATAAGTCGAGGTACCATACCTGCGGAATACCCGGCATGAAGAGTTGAATCGCCCGGGCGAGACGTAGCTTCTGCTCGTCTTCACCCAAGGCGCTGAAAAAGGTCGCGTTGACCTGATAATAGGAGATCTTCTTTCCATCCGGGCCATAGAGGTTCTTCACTCGACCGCCCCGGTCGAGGATCCTTTCGATAACGGCATCGATCTCTTCGTTCGATAAGAGTCCTTCATTCGAGAAGCCGATATCCTTCCCTTTCAAGTCGAGTACCGGGATGCCGTCGTGACATCCCAGCATATTGACGGTTTTGATGCCCTTTTGCGTCAGCTCCTCGATCCAGCGCAGAAGGTGCTCATTTTTGCCGCGGTCCAGGGCATCGATGACCAGGCCCGGAAAGAAGAAGTCATAAATGGGAAATCCGTTGCCCGCCACCTCTTCATGGAGCCCGTAGCCATATTCCGAATGGATTTCAGGCAGGAGGACCAGGCCGTACTTATCGGCTATCCGCTTCAGTCGCTCCAGATACTCCCAGGTGCCCGGCTTGTTGAAGAAATTGACCATACCTGGCTGCTTGTGCAGATAGGCGAATGCGTCCAGCCGGATTAGGGTCGCGCCATAGTCGCGCAGCTTTTTCAAGGTCTCGTCGTAGAAATCCCAAACGCCTTCCGAGCGGGCATTCAGATCCATTTGCCCCAGGTAGCTGCGTTTCCTCTCGACCACTGAAATGACGTCTTCCCTGTAATCGGAAAACCTGCCCAAATCGATTGCGGCAGGTGCCCTCCTCGCGTCGATTGCGGCGTTGAC
Organism: Candidatus Thiosymbion oneisti; assembly: GCF_004359955.1. Taxonomy (NCBI): domain Bacteria; kingdom Pseudomonadati; phylum Pseudomonadota; class Gammaproteobacteria; order Chromatiales; family Chromatiaceae; genus Candidatus Thiosymbion; species Candidatus Thiosymbion oneisti. The sequence continues at coordinate 118,720 of NZ_SMSC01000004.1, read as the reverse complement.
AGTGGCGGCAATTTCCTCTGCCTGATCCGGTCCGATCCCTTCGATACCCGCTAGATCCTGAGGGGAGATCCGCTGATGTTTCACTTCCTGATAGAAGGTGTTCCAGTAGGGCCTGTCCGTCCCATCCGGAAACCGCACTTTCAATATCGGAAGGCCGGGCTTGCGCATAAAGAGCATCTGCAAACAGTCTTCTCTGGGTATGACGTAACCTTCGGCGCCCAGCTCGCCGTGGGTGCGCCAGAATTCGTTCCAATCGATAAAGAAGTCTTTATATTTCGATTCGTCTCCATATTTGAGCATGTCCTGAAACTGGGGAGAGCCCACGGAAAGGTGATTTAGAACAAGATCGAACTTCAATCTGATGTTGAGCTTGTCAAAGGCATCCAGGTGCTTCCGGGAAACCAGCTCGGGATTGAGGTTGTAATCGATAATAGAGAATCCGCGATCCAGGTCACTGTTGAAAAAGGTCGGTAGAATATAGAAGAGGGAGAAGGTGTCTTTAAACTCCGGCTTTTCCAGCATCCTTACGACATCGGATAGGGTCCCGCCGATACTGTCAGGATAGGCATTCAGCATAACCCCATTTGGAAGGTCTCTGTTCATGGAAGTGGCCTTAGTATTCATAGCAACCTGTTATTCTTGATTCTTACGACGATTTTGAGCCGAATTGAAAAATCAAACAGCCGTGTGGGATGGGGAATATGGGAAATAGCCGACCCTTCCCGCATCCGGGCAGCCGAAAGTATATCAACGTTACCCCATTTCCTCGATTCGGGGCAATATGCCTGTTCGGCTTGGTCCCTGTCCGCGGGATAACCATCCGTCCAATGGGGATTTGGATCAATCCTTTCTTCTATGGGATTTCCGGGGGATTTCCGGCCCCGATGTCCGCCGAGCGTGGCCTCCGAGCGCCTTTATTTTCATGGGCTTAAGCGCACAACAATGATTGGGACATCCTTGTCCTGCACGGGTGTCTTGAATTTCCCAGGGTGCTTCGAGCCGGCGGAAGCGATTATACTTATCGAGAAGATCCATTCGGAGAGCGGAGCAATGACCATCGAAAGCAGTGCCTCCAGCAGCGAAACGGCCTCGGGGAAAACCATGCCGATCGGGGCCGGGTCCGATTCTCCCGACACGGAGAAGCAGACGATTTCACCCGTCGCGCGTTGGCTTCGAGTCCGCGAGAATGCCTATGCCCGGGCGCAAAAGCGCGGGTTCGTAGGCGGCAATCCCTTCCAGGATTGGCTGGACGCCGAGGAAGAGATCGATGCTCGGTATGTCACGGATTTCCGTAGCGTGCTTTCGCTGAGCGATCCCGCCGAGATCACGCATCAGATCAAGGGGGTGCTTGCCGGTTACGGGTTAGGTCGCTTGAGTGTCGATACCCTGTTGAGAGATCACCGTGAGGGGATGAAGAAGCTGGCCGCTATCGACGCAGCACTGGTGGATGGCTCGCTCGAACTGGCATCCGAACAGACGGCCCTGGTTCAAGACGCCTTGAGCGAGGCCGTAAAGACGCTGCAATCCGTCGCCCAGGGCGAATTGAGCACGGATGGAGTAGCCAAACAGGCCGAGCTGTCGATAAAGGCCGTAGAAAATACCTTATCGCTGGTCAAATCTTTGACCGAGGCGGTGACCGGGAGCGCTCCCGGGGACAGGAAGGACCGCTCCTCCGAGCCGTAAACGCCTCATCCTTTATCCGCAGATTACGCAGGTTTTCGCAGATGGACTAGCGAAAACTCCATACCAGCGCCGCGGTCGCCAGCACCGGAATCCGACTCGACGTACCCCCCGAAAATCTGTAGGTTAATAGGCTAAACGTAGAACTGGAGCGGGGCAAACCGAGATCATGTATATCCTGTTGCTGAGCATCCATGGTCTGATACGCGGGAACGAGCTGGAGCTGGGACGCGACGCGGATACTGGGGGACAGACGCTGTACGTAGTCGATCTCGCCCGTGCGCTGGCCGAACGCGACGATGTGGACCAGGTGGATCTGGTCACGCGCCGGATCGTCGATCCGGCGGTATCCGGCGACTACGCCGAGCCTGTCGAACCCTTGTCCCAAAAGGCGCGCATCCTGCGCATCGACGCCGGTCCCGATGAATATATCCCCAAGGAACGGTTGTGGGATCACCTCGACGGCTTCATGGACAACCTGGTTACGACCCTGAACGCCGGGGGGCGGATGCCGGATCTGATCCACAGCCACTACGCGGACGCGGGCTACGTGGGCGTGCGTTTGTCGAACCTGCTCGGCGTGCCTCTGGTCCACACCGGACACTCCCTGGGGCGGGATAAACGCCAGCGGCTCCTGAGCGCGGGCGTGAGTGAGGAGATCATCAACCAGACCTACCACATGGACCGCCGCGTCGATGCCGAAGAGGAGGTGCTCGCCGGTGCGGATCTGGTCATTGCCAGCACCAACCACGAGATCGACGAGCAGTATGGTCTCTACGACTACTATCAACCCGGGCGGATGGCGGTCATCCCGCCGGGTACCGACCTGAGTCGCTTCTATCCGCCGGCCTCCTCAGTCTCAACAAGGGGCGATCCGCCGAGCGTGGTTCCCGACCAGATCCGGCGCTTCCTGCAAGACCCGGACAAGCCGCTGATCCTGGCCCTGTCGCGGGCGGATGCGCGCAAGAACAACCAGACCCTGCTCGAGGCCTATGGGGAGTCCGACGACCTGCGGGAAATAGCGAACCTCTTGATCGTCGCCGGCAATCGTGACGATATCCGGGACCTCGACGAGGGTGCGCGCTCCGTGCTGACCGAGCTCTTGATCGGGATCGACGCCTACAATCTCTATGGACGCGTCGCCATGCCGAAGCACCTCCCCCAGGACCAGGTCGCGGAGCTCTATCGCCTGGCGGCCGAGCGGGGTGGGATATTCGTCAATCCCGCCCTCACCGAGCCCTTCGGTCTGACCCTTCTCGAGGCGGCCGCGAGCGGGCTGCCGCTGGTCGCGACGGAGAACGGCGGGCCGGTGGACATCATCGGCAACTGCGACAATGGCATCCTGGTCGATCCGCTCGACAAGGCGGCCATCGCCCAGGCCCTGCTGAAGCTGCTTACCGATCCGGGACGTTATCGTCGCATGCGCGACAATGGCGTCGTCAAGGTCCGCGAGCACTATTCCTGGCCGGCCCATGCCGAGCGCTATCTGGGGCGCGCCAGGCCGCTCCTGAAGCGTCACGAACCCATCCCCCTGGCGCCGAAGCGCGGTAAACGGTATCGTGACCGGGCCCTATTCACGGATATCGACCAGAGTCTGCTCGGCGATGCCGAAGGCATACGGCAATTCGTCACAGCGATGCACGGACACCGCAAGTGCGCGACCTTCGGCATCGCGACCGGTCGCCGCTTGGATACGGCCCTGGCGGAGCTTAAGCGCCATAGCATTCCCCACCCTGATGTCCTGATCACCAGTCTCGGTACCGAGATCCACTATGCCCCGCGGCTCGCCCGCGACCAATACTGGAACGAACACATCGACTATCTGTGGCGACCCGCCACGGTGCTTCGGGTCCTGTCCGAGTTTCCCGGACTGGAGCCCCAACCGAAGCGCGAACAGACCCACTTCAAGGTCTCTTACCACTACGACCCGGATCAGCCCCCCGATATCGAGGAGCTTACCTCGCTGCTGCGAAGCCGGGATGTGACCGCGAACCTGATTCAGTCCTTCGGCAGATTCCTCGATGTGGTTCCATCCCGAGCCAGCAAGGGCCAAGCGCTGCGCTACGTCGCCCAACGCTGGGGCATCCCGCTGGAACGGATCTTGGTCGCCGGCGGCTCCGGGGCGGACGAAGACATGATGCGCGGCAATACCTTGGCGGTGGTCGTCGCCAACCGCCATGGCGAGGAGCTGTCGCAGCTCGCAGACCTGGAGCGGATCTACTTTGCGGGCCAACCCTACGCGCTCGGCATTCTCGAGGCCGTCGATCACTACGACTTCTTCGGGAGCTGCGAGCTTCCGACGACGGGTTCGTGATCCGATGCACTCGGTCCATCCCATGCCCTTCGGCGCCGAGGTGCTGACGGATGGCCGGGTGCGTTTCCGCCTCTGGGCCCCCGCGGCCACTCGGGTCGAGCTCTGCCTCGAAGAGGACACGGGTGAATCTATCCTACCCCTGATCGGCGAGCCGGGAGGCTGGTTCGGCCTGGTGACGGATCGGGCCACAGCCGGGAGCCGGTATCGTTACCGCATCGATGGCGGCCTGCGGGTGCCCGACCCCGCGTCCCGGTTTCAGCCCGAGGATGTGCATGGCCCCAGCCAGGTCATCGACCCGCGGGGCTGGCGCTGGACCGATGCGGATTGGCGCGGACGACCTTGGGAAGAGGCGGTCATCTACGAGCTGCATGTGGGCGCTTTTTCTCCGCAAGGCAGCTTCGCCGCCGTCACCGAGCGCCTGGACTACCTGGCCGAGCTGGGCGTCACCGCTATCGAGCTCATGCCGATCGCCGACTTCCACGGCGCGCGCAACTGGGGCTACGATGGGGTGCTTCCCTTCGCCCCCGACAGCAGCTATGGCCGGCCGGAGGACCTGAAGGCGCTGATTCAGTCGGCGCATCGCAAGGGGCTGATGGTCCTGCTGGATGTGGTGTACAACCATTTTGGTCCCGAGGGCAATTTCCTGCACCAATATGCCCCCCAGTTTTTCACCGCACGCCATCACACCCCCTGGGGCGCGGCCCTCAACTTCGATGGGCCCGGCAGCGAGACGGTGCGCCGCTTCTTCATCCACAACGCCCTCTATTGGTTGGAGGAATACCATTTCGACGGCCTGCGGCTGGATGCGGTAGATGCCATCAGGGACGATTCGGCGCCGGATTTCCTCGAAGAGCTGGCGGCCGCTGTGCGCCAAGGCCCTGGCCGTGAACGCCACGTCCACCTGATCCTGGAGAATGACCACAACGCGGCCCACTATCTCCTCCGCGACCGGAACGGGCGTCCGCGACACTACACCGCCCAATGGAACGACGACCTCCAGCATACGCTGCATATCCTGCTCACCGGTGAGGCGGACGGCTGCTATGGGGACTTCAAGGTGCGGCCCGTCTGGTACCTGGGGCGTTGTCTGGCCCAAGGCTTCGGCTACCAGGGCGAGCCATCCGCCTACCGTGGCGGCGCCAGGCGCGGTGAGCCCAGCCGAGCATTGCCGCCGGTGGCCTTCGTCTCTTTTCTGCAGAATCACGACCAGGCGGGAAATCGCCCATTCGGGGAACGCATCCACTGCCTCACCGACCCGGAGCGGCTACGGGCTGCAATCGCCCTGGTGCTGCTCGCCCCGGCACCCCCGTTGCTTTTCATGGGCGAGGAATTCGCCGCCGCGCAGCCCTTTCAGTTCTTCTGCGATTTCGGCCCCGAGCTGGCGGCGGCGGTCGCCGCGGGTCGCCGCCGAGGATTTGCCTGTTTTGAGGGGTTCGCGCAGCGCTTGAAACATCGGGCACCCCCCGACCCCAATGACCCGAACACCTTCGATCGCAGCAAGCTGGATTGGGGATGCCTGAACGGGGCACCGCACGCCGACTGGCTCGGGTTCTATCGGAATCTGCTGACGTTGCGCCACAACCAAATCATTCCGCGTCTAGCCGGTATGCAAGGAAACGCCGGGGCCTTCCGTCAGATCCGCGAGCAAGGGCTATGGATTCAGTGGCGTCTAGGCGATGGCTCCGGATTGACCTTAGTGGTCAATCTGGGCGATTCGCCCCTACCGATCACGGCCATGGAACTTCCGGCCAGCAAACCCTTTTACACCTATCCTCCCGGTCTGACAATCGACTCGGCGACCGACCGGCTACCGCCTTGGTGTGTTGTGTGGTTTCTCCAAACGGCGCTGCCGTAATCTAATCTGAAAATCTCCAGATCAATTGAATTCGGCGATCCAGTCTTGTTGTGACAGCACATCGACCGCAAGACTAATTTGACGCGGGGTGAACCCCTGTTTACGGTCACTCCAGGTATGAATGCGGTGAACCACTGCCTCCAGGGAGTCAGCCTTCTCGTGCTTTATCACCCAGTGCACGGTAGCCAACAGCTCCAATCCGAAAGGCGATTCGAACCCTTCCACCAGCCTGGTTACACGAGCGAGCCGTTCTCTCGTCTCAGCGTGTCCGTCAAGAAAAGCCATTGCATCCTCCGTGGTACCAGGCACGAGCTGGAGGGGCTTATCCGGCGTGTCACCACCATCGGCGTAACCGGAAATCAGATGCCCCTCGATAGCATTCAAGACATGACGGAGATTCTCGGCATAGGGACCATAAGGCGCCTGTTTGTAACTCAGTCGTAAGGGTTCGCCGGCTTCCTGCATGAAATACATCAACTTATGGACTTCGAGCAGCGTTACGAACGGATCGAGCAGTCCACCAAGGTAGCAGCGCATCAGCTCTACTAAAACCGCCCGGCCCGGAGTCATTTTGGGCACTTCCCGGTTACGAACCATCTCCTCGGGGGCTGGTACGCCCTTGGGTTCGAAGACGATGATTCGTACATCGTCCAGATTAGAAAGCGTTCCTTCGATACGTCGTTTCACCTCCGACCATTCCAATCCACCAAGGCCGCTACCCAGCGGTGGAATAGCAATGGAGTGAATACCCCGCTTCTTGATTTCTCCAGCCAGCGCTTCGAGACCCGCGTCGATATCTTCCACACGGCTCTTGCCGCGCCAATGGCGTTTGGTCGGAAAATTGATGATATAGCGCGGGTTGGTCAGTCCACCCATAGCGAAGACGAACATTCGGCCGGGCCGAACCTCCTCGCGCTTGCAGGCAGCGGCGTAGGCCTGGAAGTTCTCCGGGAATGCCTTCTTGAATTGGAGCGAAATACCACGCCCCATCACGCCGACACAGTTGACGGTATTGATGATGGCCTCGGCATCCTCGGTGAGGATGTCGCCTGTCTTGTATTCGATCATTCTGAGATCCCCATCAATAATACCAGTCAGTTTTTATCTCTAATCGCGGCCTGTGATCGCTCGCAACCAGTGCATGGGCTACTTGACGATAGGTTAGATCTGTACGTGCCCCAATACGTTCAATCAACTCCCAGGGAAAACTGGTTTCTACCAAAAACTCTGCCTGTTTGGCATCCTTGGAGGATTGCCAATTCCTGGTTTGTACAGCCTCCCAGTCGATTTCATCCAACTGCGACAAATCACAACGGTCTTCAAAAAAAGAAGAACCCGCGTTCGAAAGTGTGAAAGCCCAACGCCGATCATTCGCTTCGGCCCATGCAACGGCGTCACGAAGATCGAACTCCAGGTGCACGATTGGGTCTTCGCCACCGCGATACGAAAGCTCTGGGTGATTACCGCGATGGATCAGGTAGAGCATGATCGAGCGTGGACAGAAATAGAACGGCACACAATTACCCACATATAATCCTGGGCGGCTATTTAATGTCAGTTCATAGAGACGCCGTGATTTGATCGTATTCATCCCTATGGTCGTACCCAGCCCTGGATGTTTCACCATCTCCGCATCATACCATAGCCCTTTGCTCTGAATGATCGAAGGCAACCGATCTACATGCACGATGTGGTAAATTTTCGGCTGCGTCGGTACTGTCATGCCTCGACCTCTATTTCCGCTCCATCTTCAACCATGTCGGCGTTCTCCCTATCCAACAGTTGCAGCTAACTTCCAGTCTCCGGTCGCCAACCGCTGTAGCAGTGATCCGGTCTGCCCTGATCGCACAGAGTGTTAGTCCAGAAACCGACTTGTTAGCGCCTTCTCTGCGTCCTTAGCGTCTTAAGCGGTTCAGACGCGAGTCGGTTTCGACGATTTGCGTTATTGGCGTTCATTTGCGGTAAAAAATGATTCCCGTGCTATCGGCACTTCGATACTAGAGTTGTTCCTGTCGATAACTTGCTGATGTTTCAGGGTGTTTCTAAATTCCAAGGCCGGCTGGGAGTGGAAAGAATCGGTTCTTTTTGCTCTCAGTCGGCCTATGGAATATGAGAATGTATTGAAAATCAACAAATTAACAAATTGAACAAACGGAACAACTCTACTATTGTACTGGTTCTGACAGCATACCGACATCTCTGGGGAGAACGATATGGAAAAACCCATTGCTGCGGACAATAAGTCCATTGAAACAAGGCTCGAGGCTGGTGAAACCTATTATTGGTGCGCATGCGGAAAATCGGCCAAGCAGCCCTTTTGCGACGGAAGTCATAAGGGCTCATCTTTCACGCCAAAGCCGTTTAAGGCGGAGGAATCGGAAGCTGCCTATCTATGCATGTGCAAGCTGACCAAGCATCCACCCTACTGCGACGGCAGCCATAAATCCATCGGCGAGATACCATTGGACCAAGGTACAGAAACAAAGACGCCGAACCTGGCCACCCCGACACCGGAAGAGCCCCAGGTCGCCTTTATTCATGAGCTGGCAGAGAACGGATTGAGCAAAACCGGGCACCACGGCGAGGTTGGAGCCATGGGCATTCCAGGTCCACAACTCCCCAAGTGGGACGATATTCAGATCCTGACCGCACAGCTGGCAACCAAACCGCTTCTCGATGACGTGGAGATCGGAACTGATCTCATTATCGGCAGGAACGCCGAAAAACCGCTCGTCCTCAAGATTCCACTCCTGGTGTCTGATATGAGCTTCGGGGCCCTGTCCGAGGAGGCCAAGGTCGCCCTGGCAAGGGGCGCGGAGTTGGCCGGTACGGGCATCTGCTCGGGAGAGGGTGGGATGCTCCCGGAAGAACAATCTCAGTGTTCCAGATACTTCTATGAACTTGCGTCAGCAAAATTCGGATACTCGGAAGATTTGCTGCCGAAAGTACAAGCCTTTCATTTCAAGGGCGGACAGGGTGCCAAGACCGGAACCGGAGGTCATTTACCGGGAAACAAGGTAAAGGGCAAGATTGCCGCAGTTCGGCAGCTGGAGGAAGGAACCGATGCCGTTTCACCGGCGACATTTTCTGATTTATCATCCGTCGATGATTTTCGAACGTTCGGGGACCGGGTTCGAGCCTTGACCGGAGGCATTCCCATCGGGTTTAAGCTCTCGGCCCAACATATTGAAGAAGACATTGAATTTGCTATACAGGCCGGAGCCGACTACATCATTCTCGATGGACGCGGCGGCGGAACCGGTGCGGCCCCGTTGATCTTCAGGGATCACATCTCCGTTCCCACCATTCCGGCATTGGTGAGGGCCCGGAGCTACCTGGACAAGAATGAGTATGCTCATGTTTCCTTAATCATCACCGGCGGCCTCAGGACCCCGGCCGATTTCGTCAAGGCCCTCTGTCTCGGAGCTGACGGAATCGCCCTATCCAATGCAGCAATGCAGGCTATCGGATGTGTCGCCGCCCGAATGTGCAATACCAATAATTGCCCCGCAGGAATCGCGACTCAAAGGCTCGAACTTAGGAAACAGGTCGATCCTGGGGTCGCATCAAAAAGACTGGCGCGGTTTCTTGAGTCTTCGGTCGAGCTTATGAAGCTTCTGGCTCGGGCGTGTGGCCATCGCCACTTCAGCCAATTCTCTCTGAGGGATTTGACGACCTGGAAGAAAGAAATGAGTGACCTCTCGGGAGTGAGATTCGGTGGGGTGAACGGGTATCCTTCCTAGTTTCCGATTGGCGAAAGGCATCCACCCAACCGGGGGATCTTGAATGACGAATCAGCTCCGTGTCGCCGTTGTGGGTGTTGGCTATCTGGGGCGCTTCCACGCCCTGATCTATTCCCGCATGCCCGAGGTGGCACTCGTGGGGGTCGTGGACCCGGACGCCGACCGCGCGCAAGCCGTAGCGGCGGAGGCGGACTGCGCCGCCTTTACGGATGCGGAGGCGCTCCTCGGGCGGGTGGATGCCGTGAGTGTCGTTGCCCCCACCAGGGTCCATCTGGAGGTGGCGGCTCCCTTCCTGCGGCGCGGGGTCCACATGATGCTGGAAAAACCGATTGCCGCCACCGGTGAGGAAGGCGAGGAGATCGTACGGCTTGCGGCGCGGTCCGGTGCGATCCTGCAGATCGGCCATCTGGAGCGCTTCAACGCGGGGGTCATGGCGTTGGCCCGGAGAATCTCCGCGCCCCGTTACATGGAGGCCCAACGCATGGGGGGCTTCACTGAGCGGGTGGCGGACGTGGACGTCATCTCGGATCTCATGATCCACGACATCGATATTATCCTTTCGCTGATGGGCTCGCCGATCCGGCACATCGCGGCGGTGGGCACGCCGGTGCTGACCGAGCATATCGACATTGCCAACGCCCGTCTGGAGTTTGCCGACGGGGCGGTGGCAAGCGTGGTCGCCAGCCGGGTCTCGGACAAGAAGATGCGGCGTATCCGCGTGTTTCAGCCCAGCGGCTACTTGTCCCTGGACTTTATCACCCAGACGATCGACATCGCCTATCCCAAGGAGACTCGGGGCGTAGAGCGACCCGAGATCGTGCGTGAACGCATCGAGATCGAGCCGGTCAAGCCCTTGGACCGGGAGCTCGAGACCTTCGTCCAATGCGTGCGAGCTTCCCGTCCTCCACTCGTCGACGGTCGGGTCGGACTCGAGGCCCTGAAGGTAGCCCTCGAGGTGCGATCAGGTATTCGGACCAATACAGGAGGCTGAAAAGCCACATCCATTCGGTTTCGTAGTTTTTCCTTTCATCCGGTTCGTCAGGCCACTTCCAGCTCTCCTGTAAGCTCTTCCGGCGGATAGTCGACGGCGGAAATATCCGTTTCTTCCAGAACCTCCATGAATGCCTCCGGAGAGAGGGCGGCTACCTTCGCAGCCTGGACAAGTGAGAGCTGGCCTGCTTCAAAGAGATTGAGAGCAAGGGCGCGATGGACGCCGTTCTCCAGCAACCGCTGATCAAAGGGAATCGCAATGATGACAGGGCGGTCATTCTCCATAATCAGCGACAGTTGTCCCCGCTGTGCATCGGAGAGGAGTTCGCCGAAACGCTGACGCAGATCCTGGGTAGTAAATACGTCCAAGTTCTTCATGTGACCCCCAATTATACTTTAAGGTCATATCCGATAGATGCATGGCGATTTCACTGCGCGCTGAATTGCGACGAAGGGAGTTAAAGAAACGCGATCCGATGCTCTGTGTCCTGCGCGTCTTTGCGGTTCAAACTGTCCCGCGGCCAAAAACCGCGGCCTCGTTGCAGCCTAGGGTGGGCTTCGCCCACCACCGAGTGAGCCACCGGTAGGCACAGCCTATCCCACTTGGTGGGCACAGCCCACCCTACAGACAACCACTGTCAGGCCGGAAGCCGGTCGAGGATACCAAACAGGGCCCGGTTGATGCGCGCATAGTCCTCTCCCGTCGCCGCGAGCATTCGTTCCGCGTCCTGCACATACCTTCCGGGAACGATCTCGTCCGCGCAGTTGGCGACCAGGTCCGCCACGCTTGTGGGCGTCGATTCCAGATGAAATTGGAGTCCCAGCACCCGGTCCGCGTAGAGGAAGGCCTGATGCCCACAGCCTTCACTGCGTGCCAGATGGACCGCCCCATCCGGCAGGTCGAAGGTGTCTCCGTGCCAGTGGAATACCTCGAACCGATGGGGCAGAAAGGCAAACAGGTCCGACGCTCGGCCCTGGTCGGTCAGCTCGATCGGATACCAGCCGATCTCCCGGTGGGCATTCGGGTACACGCGGGCCCCGAGGGCAGCGGCGATCAGCTGGGCACCCAGGCAGACCCCGATCACGGTCTTACCCGCGGCAATGGCCGCGTCGATTAGTTCCTTCTCGGTTGCCATCCAGGGATAGTCGGCCTCATCCCGGACTCCCATGGGTCCACCCATGACGACCAGCCAGTCGAATGTCCCCCGATCCGGCAATCTCCCATGCTCAAACAGGGGGGTGATGGTGACGGAATGCCCCTTGCCCGCGGCCCAGTCACCGATCCCGGCAGGCCCCTCGAAGGGGACGTGTTGAAGGACATGGATGCGCATGTGAATGGCCCCCGGATTCCGTGCACTCCATAATGTACATCGTGCTTAAATTGTATTTGCTAGATACCCTATTTATACAAAAAAGCCATTATTGAACTGAAAAAGTTCAATAATGGCTCCAATCAATCTTCTGAACGGATTAGGATTGCTTCTTCAAAGCAGCCAACCGCTCGGAAATCGATGATGGGGTAGGAGAAACCCCGGAAACGCTTGCAAGCGCCTGCTTGACAATAGCGTTATCCTCAACCTTAGTCGGTCCAAGCAGCTCCGCCTTATGCTTTGCGGCATCCGCACGCGCCTGCGCTTCAGCCGCTTGCTTGTTCATGCTCTCCAGCGCCGATCCGAGTATCGAGCTGTTTTGCTTCAGACCAGCAAGCCGTGCAGCCCGCTCCGCCTTCACAGCAGCACGTTCCTCATCCCGCTTTGCCTTCTCCATGGTACGTGCAGCAGCCTTTAGCTGACTCCGTGCTGTCCTCAGATTCTCAGCGTATAGCTTTACCGTTGCCTCGAGATCATCCATCACTTCTTTTGCGTCTTCGGCCTCTTCCTTCTCTCGCTGGACCTCGGATGCCATCGATTCCAGCGTCTCGACCAACTGGCTCAATGCGGCATTCAGCTGATCGGCATTGTCAGGCTGTGCATCGAGCTGCTGCTGAATATGTTCAGCTGCAGCTAACCGCTGTTGGTACAGATCCTCGATCGTATCGGCCTCCTTTTTCTCCCGGAGCCAATCCTGCTTCGCTTTGGAGAACTCTCGATTAACCTTATCGAAATTCTCCTCCATAGTAGCGATTTCTGCCTCGGTTGCCCCTTCCGGGTCAAACCCGACAATCGCATCCCGCAGCCCACCAACGGCATCGGTGAGCTTACCTTTTCCATAGTTCTTTATAAATCGACCAAACATGGTTTTTCTCCTCTTTTTTATTGAACCGAAATATCATTTTGATTAAGTGCTATCCCACTCTGCATTATCAGCTGTGCAGCCGATTCGTTTTCCTCGATCCCAACCAGTAGATACTCACTGATCGGATTACTACCAACCGGACTCTCAACTTCACGACCATATAATAGCCATTGGTTTGTATAGGTCTCAACACCAGCTGGCGTTATCACCCTCTCATTATAAGTCCGGAACTCCGCCTTCTCCGTATAAGAGTCTCCCCACAACCGGTGATAGACAACATCGTCCACTGTCAATTCATGAAACCCGATATTCGCAAGCTCCCGGTCAAGCGAGGTCTCAGTCTCAGGCTCCAAAGTGACAATCTGCTTAAATAACGTGATCTCATTGACGATTGGTGTCTGGGAGCGATACTCCCTGCCTTCGACAAGCTGGAGGACAAACTCTTCCCCCGCCTGGTCCTGGACATAGAGCTGATGGACCGGCATCCCATCCAGCTCAAACTTGCCAATGGCAAGCACTTGCAGATCGCCATTCGGGACCACAAAGTTCGGATGAAGCACTGATTTCAACACCAATAGATCGACCGTCTCCAATCTGATCGTGCTATGCAGTGCCACCCTTAACGGAGAATGAAAGGCTTCAGTGGGAGGGATCTCCTTGCCCCCGATTCCAAGCTTCTTTTTTAGATACTGACCAATCATTTCAACAACTTCTCCCTGGACGAGTTACTGACCCACTACCGTTCTGATCTCATCCTCGAGCGAGGCAATATCAAAGGCAAGTGATGGATAAAGCTCAGGATTTGCATCCTTCCATGCATTGGCGATGACAAAATCGGCCCTCACGTATAGCGTATCAATGTCACCACTCCCAAAAACCACTCCATTCTGACGTGCAAGACTCGGGTACACAGATGAATCGATCTCCTTGTACTCGTACACATCTTCACCAGCCGGATCAGTCGTATTTTCAAGATCGCCATCACTGACATCAATCATAACAAGATTCCTGGTTACAGCCATCTCCTCGACCACTTTCATAAACCCGGTCTCTCCCGGAGCTGCGACATACATCATGCAGGACTTGGCATCAGTCACCTTCAATAATGCCTCTTTATTCGAGGCGACTGCCATCGAGGGAGTATTCAAAACAGTTTGGACTTCCCCATAGCCGGCATCCTCACCGATAAAATTCTTCCAGGTCTCCGCTGCACCGGACTTTTTTGGAAACCAGACTTTGTGATCTTCGGTAAGCCTACTGATTTTACTTGGACCAGACGCATGACAGATCAAATGAACAGCCTCTTTGTAAGGTGAAACAACACGTACAAACGGCAGGTTGTTAGTTTTTGTCGCCTCGATGTAATTCCAGTAGCTATCTCTCTGGATCCATGCACTATCACACTTTCCATCAACAAGGAATTCAAGTGCCTGGTTCGATCCAACCGTCTCCACTGGTACGACATTGACCGTATCACCAAGACTCAAACCAAGGCCCTGCTCAGTCACCCGATAATAAGCCCCTGATTGCGACCCGACACAAACCCTTAGCTGAGGCAATGTTGCAGCACGGACACCCGATGCCAAAACAATATCAGGATCGACACCCTTTGGCAAATAAGCCGGATCAACAGGTGTCCCATCGAGTTTAGCAGCCTCGGCATCCATTGCGACGAGTTTGTTACGCAAATCTTCATTCTGTTTGGCTAACTCATCCGCTTCTCTACGCCACGCCTGATAACCCGGATCATTTTGATGGTGATGAGCAAATGCCCCCGCATTTGAAACATTATTCAATAAACCAGCAAGGAAGATCGTCCCGAATAGACCATATGAAGACGCCATGTTGTATACATAAGCCGGTGGCTCATAATTCCTACCATAGAACTGCTCACGACGCTTCCAATAGCTTCCCCTATCGGTTTTACGAGCACGTCGATAAATCGGATTATCACCATAGGTTTTATCAATCGTTGCATGACGTTGCCCTCCGATCGTCGGAGCTTTACCCGCTCGACCGGAAACAACCGGTGAAGGCTTTTTCTTGAATTTATCGCGCATCCGTTTTGCATTAATCGCCGCCTTTGTCCTTACGCTTTGTCCACTCGTAGCAATTCTTCCTTTTCTACCACCGGTTTTTATGCTCCCTTTCGGCTTACCAGTCCCCCTGGGGTTTTCGGTTCTTATGTTCCCTTTCGGCTTACCGGTCCCCTTAGGTTTTTCGGTTCTTATGTTCCCTTTCGGCTTACCAGTCCCCCTGGGTCTTTCGGTTTTTATGCCCCTTTTCGGCTTACCAGTCCTCCTGGCTTTCGACGAGCTTGAAATAGAGAAAGGTTTAAATCTCCCACCTTTCCCGGATCGAAACGAGCTACGTCCAAATCCTCCTCCAAACCGTTTGGCTTCGACATCCGTTACCAAAGGGTCGAGCGGTACTGCGCCCATCCCAAATGCCAGAACACCAGCAAGCAGACCTACATAAGGTTTTTTCATAAAATCATGCCTCTTAGCGAAGACGGCAAGTATACCTCCGTTCCCCTATCCCAGGCCAGTTGCAGCGCGATCTCGACGACCTTGGATTGGGCAACCCAAGCAGCGGTTTTTGATCCCGTTGCCTTTATTTGCGGCCGACTCATCCGTTCCCGGATCGGCCCGTTTTCCCGTGCAACGCCTGGGCACGGAACAGGCCGATCAGGGTCTTGGCATCGGTGACGGTGCCGTCGAGGCACCAATCCAGGACCTGCCTGAAAGGCAGCCAGTGGATCTCGATGACCTCGTGGGTCTCGTGGTGGTGGGCAGCCCGCCGCAGGCCGCCGGCCAGGTAGAGGTGGATAATCTCGGTCAGGACCCCCGGCGAGCTGTGCAGAGTACCCAGCTCGGTCCATCGTTCCGCTTCCACCCCGGCCTCCTCGGAGAGCTCGCGTCGAGCAGTGCCGAGGGGGGGCTCGTCCGGCTCCAGCTTCCCGGCCGGCAGCTCCCAGAGCCAACCGTCGGCCGCGTGCCGGTATTGGCGCAACAGGCAGACTCGGTCCTGGTGATCCACGGCCACCACGGCCGCGCCGCCGGGGTGTCTGACGATCTCCAGCTCCGCCGCCTCGCCGTTGGGTAAATCGATAGTCTCCAGGCCCAAGTCGACGATCTTGCCCTGATAGACAGGCCGGCGCCGCACATGGTTGTCTTCTGTCACCTTTTTCCCCTCCCCAATGGAAGCCCGTTCCCGTGATCTTTAGACTATACCTATGATAGGAGCACCATGACCACTGACGGTAAAGTGCCCGAAACCCAACAATGTGACCTTACCATGAGCAACAAAGAAACACGCAGTGCCGCTGTTGCACCCTCGGCTGACCAGTACGCCGCCGCGTTGCGGCGTCTATCACTCAGCCAAACACAAATTGCCATGCTCACCTTTCACTTCAATGCCGATGAGCGCACGGTCACCGCCAAGCAAATGGCGCAAGCAGTCGGATTCACTCACTAGAGCACAGCAAACTTGCAATGAAGAAGGCTTGCCACTCAAGGCTGCTCCCGATAGATTGCTCCAATTGATAGGCCCCTGGGTGTAGAACCATGACTCGACTCGAGATAGAACAAACCGTCGAATCCATCTGGGCGCTGTTCCGGGAAACCGACCGGCGCCTCGATCAACGCTTCGAAGAGACCGACCGACGTTTCCGGGAGACCGACCAACGCTTCGAAGAGACCGACCAGCGTTTTCGGGAAACCGACCGCCGCCTCGACCAGCGCTTCGAAGAGACCGACCGCCGTCTCGACCGGCGTTTCGAGGCCACGGAGCGGGAAATCGCGGCCCTTTCCGCCCAGACCCGGGCGGCCGAAAATCTCTTCATCGGCAAGTGGGGCCGGTTGCTCGAAGCCCTGGTGCGGCCGGGGGCGGCAGAGTTGTTCCAAGCCCGCGGGATCCCTGTCAACCGCACCCTGGAACGGGTGCGGGCACGCCAAGGCGGGGAGGAGATGGAGCTCGATCTGCTGCTGGTGAACGGTGAGGCCCTGGTGGTGGTGGAGGTCAAGAGCACCCTGCGGGTAGACGACGTACGCGCACTGATCGAGGATCTGAAGACATTTCCGAAGTTCTTCCCCGAATACCGGGACTATCGCCGCTTCGGGGCGGTCGCCGCACTGGCCATCGAAGAGGAGGCGGACCGATATGCCTATCGCCAAGGGCTGTTCGTACTGACCATGGGTCGCGAGGAGCTGGTCACCCTGCTCAATGACGACGCCTTCCGACCGAAAGATTTTGCCCTGGCTTGGTAGTACATCATTTCAAACTATTCTGCATGTTCGTAGGGAACGCCCTCTGTGGCGTTCCGAACGGCCTGCGGAACGGCACGGAGGCCATTCCCTACTCGACCTGAAAGTTAAGGTGAAGCAGCGTAGTAGTATATGAAAACAGTCGGTCAGAATCGAATGTCAACAGGCCCCAGCCCGGAATCGATGAGTTGGACTTCAAGGTGACAAAGTAGGAATGAGGTCAAGCAACGATGAAACCGGACCCAGTTGTCATCGCCCTCACCTTTGGCGCCTACTTTATGTTGGTCCTGGTCATCGGCTGGTATGCCTTTCGGCGGACCGCGAATCTGACCGACTTCATCCTCGGCGGGCGGCGGCTGGGCGGCGGCACCGCGGCCCTGAGCGCCGGTGCCTCCGATATGAGCGGGTGGTTGCTGCTCGGTCTCCCGGGCCTGGCCTATGCCACGGGGGTTCAATCCCTCTGGTTGGCGGGGGGCCTGTTGTTGGGCACCTGGCTCAACTGGCTCTTGCTGGCAAAGCGCCTGCGTGTCTTCAGCGAGGCCTACGGCAACGCCCTTACCCTGCCGGAATTCCTGGCCAACCGCTTTGGTGACGAGGACGGCTGGTTACGCGGAATCAGCGCCTTTTTTATCCTGTTGTTCTTCCTGATCTACACGGGCTCCGGGCTGGTGGCGGGGGGCAAGCTGTTCGCGTCCGTGTTCGGCCTGCCCTACCTGTGGGCGGTCGCGGCCGGGGCCTCGGTCATCCTGCTGTACACCGCGGTGGGCGGCTTTCTCGCCGTTTCCTGGACCGATGTCCTGCAGGGGCTACTCATGGCCGCGGCCCTCGTGGCCGTCCCGGTGATGGCCTTCGGCAACGCCGGTGGGCTGGGACCTGGTCTTACGCGCATCGAAGCGGTCAATCCGGACCTGTTCAAACTCTTTACCGAAGCAGATGGCACGGCCCTGGGCCTGCTCGGAATCCTGTCGCTCGCCGCTTGGGGTCTCGGCTATTTCGGTCAGCCCCACATCCTGGCGCGCTTTCAGGCCATCGGAGTCGTCGCCGACGTAGGAAAGGCGCGACGCATCGCCGTCTCATGGGTCACCATTACCCTCACCGGTGCCATCCTCGCCGGACTTGCCGGGGTCCTGGTGCTGGATGCACCGCTGACCGCGGACGACCGCGAAAGGGTCTTCATCGAGCTGGTGAACCTGTTGTTCCATCCGGTGCTCGCCGGCATCTGTCTCGCCGCCATCCTGGCGGCGATCATGAGCACGGCGGACTCACAGCTGTTGGTCTCGTCCTCGGCCTTCACCGAAGACCTTTACCGTGCCCGGTTGCGGCCCGAGGCGGGGCCGCGGGAGCTGGTGGCGATCGGCCGCGGATCGGTCGTGATACTTGCGGGCCTGGCCTTCATCATGGCCCTGGACCCGGAGACCATGGTCCTGGATCTGGTGGGCTACGCTTGGGCCGGCTTCGGCGCTGCCTTCGGCCCGGTGGTTATCCTCTCCCTCTACTGGCCGCGCATGACCCGTCGGGGCGCACTGGCAGGTATCATCACCGGCGGCATCACGGTGGTGGTGTGGCAGCAGATCGAGGGTGGCCTGTTCGATGTCTACGAGCTCCTGCCCGGCTTTCTGCTCTCCCTGGCGGCGATCTGGATTGCCTCTGTGAGCGATCCCGCACCGCGCGCTGGGCTCGCGGCAGGCTTCAAGCAGGCGCTCGGTAATCTTTCGTTAACTTCCCGGCAATAAACTAGCCCGTAGGGCGGGTCAGGCGCGTGCGCCAGGCGCCGCGATTGCCGCGGCGGTGGGCGCGCCGTCACCCGCCGGATGGCCGCAGGTGGCAGCCCGTAGGGCGGGTCAGGCCCCGTCCCGACGCAGGAGGAAACCTGGCCGCCACTCGACTGAGTGGCTGGCATCCGGCGGATGGCGCAAGCTTATCCGCCCTACGCGGGCTGGGTCCCGGTAATCTCTGCCGGAATGACGCGGTGGGGCCGAACGATTACAGTTTGACGTCTTTCTCCCACATGGGGATTTTCAGCTATGGCGAGTATCCTGGTTGTCGATGATGAACCCGATATCCGAGAAGTGTTTCGATTTGCCCTGGAAGGAGCGGACTTTCGCGTGCACGAGGCCGGCCATGCCGAGGAGGCCCGCAAGCTCCTGGGGTCCGAAGACCCCGACCTGATGCTGCTCGACTGGATGTTGCCGGGGCGCTCCGGGTTGGAGCTGGCGCGGCAGCTCAAACAGAGTGCCGCAACCTGCGCCATCCCCATCATCATGGTCAGCGCCCGGGGTGAAGAGGAGGATCGCGTCAGGGGGCTGGACACGGGGGTGGACGATTACATCACCAAACCATTCTCCCCGCGGGAGTTGGTCGCCCGGGTCAATGCCGTGCTGCGGCGGGCCAGGCCGGGAGAACGGGCCGATCAGATCGAGATCGCCGGCCTGTACATCGATAATATCAGCCATCGGGTCAGCGCCGACGGCAAGCGTGTCGATGTCGCCCCTACGGAGTATCGGCTCCTGCACTTCCTCATGACCCATGCGGACCGGGCATTCAGCCGCCCGCAGCTCCTCGATCAGGTGTGGGGCAATCAGGTCTACGTGGAGGAGCGCACCGTGGATGTCCATGTTCGCCGCCTGCGCAAAGCCCTCGAGCCCACTAAACACGATTACATGTTGCAGACCGTGCGCGGTGTGGGCTACCGCTTCTCTCACAGGATATGAACCCGCGGCATACCGGCCGCGGGCGAGGGGTTCGTCGCGGCTCACTCTTCCGTTGCTTAAGATCAACTTGGCGGGCCCACGCGCGCGGTGGTGCACTCCCATGGAAATGATCTTTTGCCGCAAATAAACACGAATCACGATTCGTGGTAACCATCCAGCCCCCACCTCGTCATTCCGGCAGGGAGTGCCGGAATCCAGTGCCATGGATGGTAAAACAGCGGGGGGCTGAACGACTAGGATTCGTATTTATTCGTGTCCATTCGTGGCTCTAGGCCATCGGACAAACCGCATCGCCGGAGCCGACCGCCGGCCACGGGACAGCCCGGATCGGATTGCCCGGATCGGATTGATATGGGAAAAGCGAGCCGGTCGCTTCCACCACACCGCGGAACCGCCCGCGCTCGTCCCGCTCCGCGCCGGCACGCCGCCTGCGCACCGTCTTGGATCTGACATGCTCGAATCCCTTCTGTTCGAGGTCTTATTTCTCCTGGTCTCCCTGGCCGTGGCCTTGTTCCTACCCTGGCTGGGCCTCGACCTGGCCCTGGCGGTGCTCCTGGCGATCCTGCCCTATCTCGGGCGCAACCTCTATTACCTGGGTCATCTGACCCTGCTCATCCGCCGCCGCTATCGGATGGTTCCACCCTTTCCCCGCGGTCTCTGGGGGGTGATCTACCGCTCCGTTGCCCAGCACCAGCAGAGCGGGCGCAAACGCCGCAAGCGTCAGGTCCGTTTCATCCGGCGCTTTCGCGAGGCGGCGATCTCGGTGCCGGACGCCCTGGTCATCCTCGACCGGCACCGACGTATCGAATGGGCGAATCCGATGGCCGCCGAGCTGATGAATGTTCACTGGCCCCAGGACGAGGGCAGTTACCTGACGGAGAGCCTCCACCACGATTTGCTCGGGGAGTTCCTGGTCGCCGACGAGTATTTGCGGCCCATCGAGCTGGCACCGGAGCACAATCGCGCCATCACCCTCTCGGTGCGCATCACGCCCTTCGGCGAGCGCAAGCGACAGCGGCTCGTCGTCGGCCGTGATATCACCAAGGTCTTTCACCTCAATCTGATCCGCCGCGACTTCGTGGCCAATGCCTCCCACGAGTTGCGAACACCGCTGACGGTGATCTCCGGCTTTCTGGAGAACCTGATGGATTCCCCGCGCACGCCCGAGCATCACCGGCGGCCACTGCAGCTGATGAGCAGCCAGGCCGAGCGTATGCGCTCCATCGTCGAGGACCTGCTTACCCTCTCACGGTTGGAGATGGAAGAGGCTGCAACCCAGTCGGAGCCGGTAGACGTACCGGAAACGCTGCGCCTGATTCTCGATGAGGCCCGGCTGCTGGACGCGGGCGGACATGAGCTGACCGTAGACATTGCCCCGGATCTGCTCCTGAAAGGGAACCGGCTCGAGCTGCGCAGCGCCCTTTCCAACCTGGTGTTCAATGCCATCCAGCACACACCATCGGAGAGCCGGATTTGGATCACCTGGCGGGAGGACGAGGACGGACCCCTGTTTGCCGTCAAGGACGATGGGGAGGGGATTGCGCGGGAGCATGTTCCGCGCCTGACCGAACGTTTCTACCGGGTCGACAAGGCGCGCTCCCGGACCTCGGGAGGGACCGGGTTGGGTCTGGCGATCGTCAAGCACGTGCTGAATCGCCATGATGCGCGGCTGACCATCGAGAGCGAGCCGGGACAGGGCAGCACCTTTACCTGCCGTTTTCCCGCGGGCACGGGACTTAAGCGGTCGGAGCGCCATCCTTGCGACCTGCCAGCCCCAATGCTATTAAGTTAAGAGGCTGTCTAAAAATTAAGATACTGATTTTAAGGCATAAAATCTGTAAATTTCGCGCTCGTTCCCACGCTCCAGCGTGGGAACGCCGTCTTGTCCGCTCTATAGCGGACTCAGCTCCTCCGTGCTGATCGGCGTTGGCGGTTAGCTGACCGAGGCGCTTAATCGACGCTGGAGCGTCAGATCCCTCCTCCGTCGGGACCAGTTTGCTCCCACGCTGGAGCCTGGGGAGCCAGCCGAAAATCAATGCCAGTAGAAAATCAATAGGTTAGTTTTTAGACAGTCTCTAAATCTGCATTTTCAAGGGGTAGATACCTTGG
Organism: Candidatus Thiosymbion oneisti; assembly: GCF_004359955.1. Classification (NCBI taxonomy): domain Bacteria; kingdom Pseudomonadati; phylum Pseudomonadota; class Gammaproteobacteria; order Chromatiales; family Chromatiaceae; genus Candidatus Thiosymbion; species Candidatus Thiosymbion oneisti. The sequence continues at coordinate 96,818 of NZ_SMSC01000004.1, read as the reverse complement.
TATCCGTGAGCTTGAAGGGTCAGGTGGTTCAGGATTTGAAAAAATCTCTTGGACACCTTGACTACAGCTACCAAAAAGTCAGGCACTTCAAATTTGATGGCCACGAATGGTCGGAAGCGGAATTGGAGACCCTGGAAAGCTTCTCCAGTCGGTTTGCGCGAACTTCCGATATATTTGTGTCCCGTTATTTGCGCATCCTGTGTTTGGAGGCCGATCCCGGCTTTCGCGGATCGCTTGTCGATACGCTGAACCTTGGTGAAAAATCCGGCCATATCGGCTCTGCCGAGACGTGGAAGCGCATTCGCGCGTTAAGAAACGTGGCGGCTCATGAATATGCAACGGATGACGTGGATATGCTTTATCAAGAACTGGTTTCGTTAGCGCCGACTATTTTGGAGATTGCAAAGCTGCTGTGAGACTTTCCACCCAAGAACGGGGCACCATTTTCAATGTGCTCTCGCAACTCGATGGCCACTGTGAGATTTACCTGTATGGTTCCCGCGCGGATGACGCCCTGAGAGGTGGGGACATCGACCTGCTTGTCTTCAGTGACAAGCTGACCTTTTCCGACAAGATCACAGCCCTGGTGGAAATCAAAGACATCCTCGGGGAGCAGAAGATCGATTTGACAATCAGGCCTTTTTCCGCACGCCATTCAGACCCCTTTGTCATAGAAATCATGAAGACGGCGGTGCCCATTGCCGCTCCCCCGCAGGCTGGTGGTTAAGGTTCAAGCCGTAGGTTGGGCAAAGGCGCGCACTACTGGCCGGCAATCGAGCCGACGGCCTATATCGCGCCGTGCCCAACATCCCAACCCAGCTTTTACGGGCAATCGAGCCACAGAGGACGCAGAGAACACAGAGAAGGGCACAGGCCAATTCTCTGCGTTCTGCACTCGTTCCCACTGGAGCATGGGAGCCAGAAAAAGAACCACGGATAGACACGGATAAACACGGATCACAATCTGTGTTTATCCGTGTCTATCCGTGGTTCTAATTCCGTGGTTCTAATAAGGACACGAACCTTCATGCTTGTCTTTTTCGTGGCTCGTTCCCACGCTCCAGCGTGGGAATGCAGTCCGACCGCTCCAGCGGTCTTCCGGGTTCCTTCCAAGGGCTTATTCGCAATGGTCGGATTCCCATGACGCTGGAGCGTCAAGACTTGCTCCCACGCTGGAGCGTGGGAGCCAGAGAGAGAGGTTCAAAGGCAGCTTTCGGTATCGGCGAGCTCCCGGTCGCGGCGGTGGTAGCCGTGCTTGTCGATCAGGTGGCGGGCCTGGGCAAGATCCTCCCGCGCCGAGTCCCAGGGGTAGTGGTTCTGCCGTCCGAACAGCCGGACGCGGGTGAGCAGGCAATCGGCCTGGTAGAGGGGCATGGGACCGCGTTCGGCGATCTCCCAGGCCTCGTCCAGATCCGCCGCGGCGCCCCGCTTGGAATCGGAGCCGTCGCCCGTCAGCCATCGCTGCCAGGCCCGTGTGAGCAATCCGCGGGGAAGGTAGTCCATGTTGCCCGATTCGCGGAGACTGGCAACCGCTTTGTCCAGATGGTCGCTAGCGGCCGGGGGGATCTGGATTGCGGATGGGGCCGAATCCGCTGGGTCCTTACGCCCCCGAATCTGTGTGGTCAGGAGGGCCTGATAGACCGCCGCCCGGCCCAGATTGAGCCGGTCCAGTGCAATGGTGAGGAGCGGAGCCTCCGCCTGTTCCATCCATGCGAGGGTCTGTTTGGCGCGCTCGGCGACTCGATCACAGACATCTTGTAGATCAGCAAGATCCGGGATTTGGGCCTCGGGGTCCAGTATCCGCCGCCAAGCGGCACGTTCGGCATCGGACAGCAGCAGATCGCAATAGCGGAAGCCCTGTAGCGAGTAGAGTCGGGGGTACTCCGGTTGCCGTTCGGCCTGTATGGATTCGGCCTCGACGAATAGGCGCCGGGCCTCGTCCGTTTGGCCCGCCTGATACAGGGCATCGGCGTGGGTCGCGCGTTTGGACATCCGATGGAAGGCGTCCTTGCTGTGGTCGGCGAAGCCAACCGACCGCTCGGCATCGGCAGTGGCAGCAGCCAACTCACCCAGTGTCAGCTCCAGCCCACTCAGATTGGAGGCGCTGATCGCGGCGTTCTTCCAGTCCTCCCGCTTGATAGGCATCTCCAATCCCGCTCGCATCGGCTCCAGGGCTTCGGCCAACCGGCCCAGAGCACGTAGACGGGTAGCTGCCTCTTGAAGCAGCCAACTCTGGTCCGGGGCTGAGAGGTTGGGCGAGGGTCGGTCCCACAGCCGATCAAAGAAACAGGCCACCGCGCCCAGATCGGCGCCGACCGCCCCGAGCTTCTTTGAGCTGTAGAAGCCGTCGCTTCCCGTACCCTGCAGGATGCGCTCGTCGTAGACCTTGTTCAGGACCTTTTGATGCAGTCCGGCCTGGCAGCCATGTGCCACGGCCTGATACAGGGGTTGCAGGCCCTCCAGACCATCGGGCCGATATTCGGTAGCGTCGCATAGAGATTGGTACAGACGCCGGTGGCCCTCGATCCAGGCGGCCTTATTACTGTGCCGCAGCCGGTGGGCGAACCAAGCGCGGATCAGGGGATGGGTGTCGATCTGTTCGATATCGCCGCTGTCGGCGTGTTGGAGTGAGATCAGCCGGTGATCCTCGGCCAGACTTATGAGTACCCGGTTCCAGTCCTCCGGCCCCCAATCCGGTCCAGCCAGGGGCTCGGTGAGACCGGGGATGGCTGGGTCGGATCGCAGGGTATCCAGCAGGTCCAGACGCGCCGGGCGATCAAAGAGGCCGAGCAGCCGTAAAACAGTCAGTTGGCGACGGCCGCGGTCGCCTTGCTGCTCGAACCAGCGTTCGTAGGCGCCCATCAGGGAGCTGGCATGGCCCTCCTGCTCCTGGTCGAGGACCGAGGGCCAGTCTAAGCGGTCCCGGCGGCGGATGTCCCCCTGCTGGGCGTACTTGAGATAGCCCCCCAGTAGTTGCACGGTCAGGGCATGGCCCTTTAGCTCCCGCGCCGCTGCGACTAGCTCCGGGTCGTCGGGATCGATTGCGGCGGCGGCGGCACGGCGAGCGCCGGCCCGGTGCAAGAGTCGGGCAGCGGCCGGCGTGGATAGATTGTCGAGCCGCTCTTCCCGCACGCTGATGCCGTGGAAGCGCTTCAGGTCCGTCAGGGGCAGTCGGCTGGTGAGGACACACAAACCGCCCGCGCTAGGCAATTGGGCCAGGCGCTTGAGCAGGCGTTCCAGACCCCAATCCTTGAGCCGGCCTTCCAGCCCGCCTGCGCGCTGGGGGTGCTGCAGGGGCTCGACGCCGTCGAGCAGGAGCAGGGTCCGGGTCTCCGCTATGCGCTCGGCCAGTCGGTCAGATTTGGTATCGGCGGGGGTTGGGCTGTCGGCCAATTTGGATTCGCCGAAGTGGCGTAGGGCGGCGTCCAGGAATGGGCCGCTGTTGGCCGCGCCCTGGTCCTGAGTGCCCTGGCTGTAGAAGGACCAGTCAAAGAAGGCATCCAAATCCTCCCGGTGGGAGGGTGTCGCAAAAGGTATCGATCTTCGCCCTTTGACCCCCTCTCGCCCTTTGACCCTCTCTCGCCCTTTGACCCCCTCTCCCCAACCCCTCTCCCGGCCGGGAGAGAGGCTTTTGCGATACCCTCGGTGGTTGTGGAGGATATCCACCACCCAATCCGTAATCAGGGCGGTCTTGCCCACCCCGCCCGCGGCGACAAAGATCAGTATCTGGGTGTCTCGATCCTGCCAGGCAGCATCCAGGATTTGGCGCTCCTGCTCGCGTCCGACCAGCTCATCGAAGCGACTGGCGACGCCCAGATCCAGCAGCCGGGAATGGGCGATCCGTTGGGGCAGGGAAGCAGTGGACGTCGGGCCGGTCTGTGGCTTGTCCGGCTCGACCGACTCGGACCCGCCGGGCCGCTTGAACCGGGGTTCGATCGTTCGGGCCGGCAGATGCGGCGCTTGGCCGGGTTGGGGCCGTTCGTGGAGCGGACGGCCCAGGAGCTTGCGTAGCAGGAGTTCGTATCCATCCTGTCCATCGAGCAGGAAATGGTCGTATCCATCGAGTTCGAGTGGGATATGTCGCCGGTCCGCGGCATCGAAGAGGACCGGAAAGATGCGGTCGTTGTGCAGTTTTTGCTTGTAGAGCAAGCGCCGGATCAGCCCGGCCTCCCAGCCGACGCCCAGCCCCACATCGGGTAGCTCTTGGTCGCGGAAGCGTCGTGCGTAGGTGGCTGTCACCACGCAGAGAACGGTGTCCGCTTTCGTGAGCTGGCGGGTCATCCAAGTCGGCCAGTCCTCGTCCGTCTCCTTGTGGACATCGAGATGGCAGGTGCAGCCGTCACGCTCCAGGCTGGCGGCCAACCCCTGCACCCGCTCGGCGTGCTCCTGGCTTTCCTGGCTATAGCTGACGAAGACGGTGGATCGGTCCATGGGTGGTTCCGGCGGTATAAAGAGCGGTATTTGAACCGCAAAGGCGCACAGGACGCAAAGGGTGTCAAGTTTAAACCGGTTCATAATCAAACCACAGAGAACACAGAGGACACCGAGAAGAGGAACCGGTCAATTCTCTGTGTTCTCTGTGGTTCAAAATTAAGGACCCTAGCCCTACCCAAGCTCTCCATCGAGGTTCCGAACCTCTCCGTTGAGTCTTCAAGACTCTCGGTTGAGTGTTCAACACTCTCCGTTGAGTCCTCAAGACTCTCCACCGAGTGTTCAGGACTCTCCGTTGAGTCTTCAGGGCCGTAGGGCGGGAAAGCGTAGCGCATCCCGCCGCGAACTCTGAGTGACCCGTATCTTTAACACGGGAATCAAACCCTCCTCTCTTGTAAACGGCAGCGGTTACGGCTCATAGCGTCTTCGAGACACTCCGCGGCGCGGAGCTTCCGCATTCCCACGCAGCGCGTGGGAACGAGAAAAACTCCAAAACATCAGGCTGTCATTCCGGCTGGGACGCCGGAATCCAGAGCAATGGGCGGGATGCGCTACGCTTTCCTGTCCTCCGCGGGCTGCCGTGGCGTAGCTGATGAAGACGGTGGGGCGCGTCCCTTAGCGAGTGCCTCACGGACTGCCGGGTAGCCACCTTCCTTTACCACCACGGCAGCGGACCACGCAGCCCGCTCGGCCACCGTCGCCAGCCGATCTTCGCCCGGTGCCTGTGCGATCACCCGTGCCCACTCCCTCGGATCAGCGGGAAATTTCTTGGATGGCTCTTTATGGATTCCGGACTGCTTTGGAGTGCGCCGGCAAAGCGGCGCGGCTGCATCGAACCTCAGCCACGGGGGATACCAGCGGCGTTGGCCGGGAATCCGGACCCTTCGGTTCCACCCGCGCCGCGGCGACGGCGCTTTCCTCTGGCCACAACACCTTGGCCGAGAACGGATACCTCGCCACATCCAAAGCGGCGGCAGGATGGTGCCACTTGACCGACCCCCGGCTTATGCCTCGCGCTGTCGGTTCCGGTAAGCAGCGGGGGGAAGTGGCCGCCTGCCTGGCGGCAGACAGGCCGCATTCCAAAACGTCCGGGGGATCCCTTCTATGATCGTTAGCTGTCCGGAATCCATAAAGAGCCTTGATGTATTATTGGTGCGTCATCCGCCCCCGACAGATTTCAGGTAGCCGTTGACCGACACCAGAATTCCCCACCCCCACGATCACTTCATGAAGGAACTGCTCTCCTACCCGGAGACCGCAGGTGCCTTGTTGCGGGAACGCCTGCCGGAAGCGGTGGTGAAGTTCCTCTCCGCCAAGCCCCCCGAGTTGATTTCGAGTTCATTCGTGGACGAGGAATTACGCGGGCACCTGAGTGATCGGCTATTCAAGGTAGAGACCATCAACGGCCGAACCGCGTTCCTTTATGTGCTTATCGAGCACAAGAGCACGCCGGATAACCAGGTTGGCTGGCAGCTGCTCAAATACCTGGTCGAGATCCTCAAACAGTGGGAGAAGAAACATCGCAATTGGGATCGTCTCCCGGCTATCGTGCCATTCGTTTTTTATCACGGTCTCGATGAATGGAAGATCCCCGACGAATTCCTGCATCTTGTAGATCTCGAGGAAAGCTGGCGGCCCTATCTGCTCAATTTCCGATTTTCGGTGCTGGACCTCGGCAGGGTTCCGGATCGAAAATTGTCCCAAGATCGCCGCTTGCACGCCCGGCTTTTGGCCCTGAAATACGCTACCAGAAAGACACACCAGATGGCGATCAGGGAGCGCTTGATCGAGGCGCTCCGAAACGCGCCCGAAGATCTTCATCCCATCGTCCGGTACCTGGTCTATGTCTATTGTTACGATGAACAGACGCTGCGCAGAATTATCCGAGAGGTACGACCGGAGGAGGAAGAAACCATGATGTCCCAATTCGCCCAGGATATTGAGAAAGCGGTTCGCCACCAAGCCTTGCAGGAAGGTATACAGCAAGGCATGCAACAAGGCATGCAACAAGGTATGCAACAAGGTATGCGGAAAGGTCTGCTGGAGGGGGAAGCGAAAGGGGAAGCCAAGCTGTTGCTTCGCCTGCTTCCCCGTCGTTTTGGACCCTTACCTGCCGAAATCTGTGAGCGGATCTACGAAGCCGACCCGAATACCATCGAACAGTGGGCCGATCGCGTATTGGACGCCAAATCCCTGGAAGATGTGTTTGCGGAATAACCCATTTTTCTCTCGGTTACCCACGTTCGCATCACCAAGCGCGCCTGACCCGATCCGCTGCTCGCCTCCCTGCCGCGTCGCGGCCCAGGTCGGATCGAATATGGAAAAAACAGAGCCGACGACTGATTTGGACTGGCGCTAAACCCTGTCGGTAGGGTATTTTTAGGGGTTGCCGCAGCGCGGCAAGGGTTCCCGGATTCCGACAAACGAAAAATCTCATCAAGCCGATGCCGCCCGATCCGCAACCGCCGTTTGGGTCCGATCAGACTGCTTGCGACAGGAGGAAACTGGTACACCTGGTGCCAACAGCCGGGGTTTCCTTTTTGCATTCGGGCGGATACATGAGGATGACGAACGCATGAATATCCATGAATATCAAGCTAAAGGGCTCCTAGCCAAGTTCGGCGTAGCCGTACCCAGGGGTCAAGTCGCGTTCACGGCCAGCGAGGCGGAGGTGGCCGCTCAGGACCTGGGTGGGTCGGTGTGGGTGGTCAAGGCCCAGATCCACGCCGGCGGCCGTGGTAAGGGCGGCGGGGTGAAGGTGGTCAAATCCCGCGAAGAGGTCAAGAAGACCGCCAACCAGATGTTGGGGATGAAGCTGGTCACCCATCAGACCGGACCTGGGGGCAAGGAGGTGAAGCGGGTCTATATCGAGGAGGGCTGCGACATCGCCCGCGAGCTCTATCTGAGCGTGTTGCTGGACCGCGCCACCAGCTGGGTGACCGTGATGGCGTCCACCGAGGGCGGTATGGACATCGAGGAGGTGGCCGCCAAGACCCCGGAGAAGATCATCAAGGTTGCCATCGACCCGGCCGTCGGCCTGCAGCCGTTTCATGCCCGCAAGCTGGCCTTCGGGCTGGGCCTGGAGGGTCCGCAGATCCGCTCGGCGGTAAAGTTTCTGCAGGGCATGTACAAGGCCTACACGGAGCTGGACGCGAGCCTGGTGGAGATCAACCCGCTGGTGGTGACCGGCGCGGGGGATCTGGTGGCCCTGGATGCCAAGATGAACTTCGACAACAACGGCCTGTTCCGCCAGAAGGAGGTCGCCGACCTGCGGGACGAGAGCGAGGAGGACGCGGCCGAGCTGGAGGCGAGCCAGCACGAGCTCAACTACATCAAGCTGGACGGCTCCATCGGCTGCATGGTCAACGGCGCGGGACTGGCCATGGCGACCATGGACATCATCAAGCTCGAAGGCAGCGATCCGGCCAATTTCCTAGACGTTGGGGGCGGCGCCAGCGCCGAGCGGGTGACCGTCGCCTTCAAGATCATCCTTTCCGATCCGAACGTAAAGGGCATCCTGGTCAACATCTTCGGCGGCATCATGCGCTGCGACACCATCGCCGAGGGCATCGTGGCGGCGGCCAAGGAGCTCGATATCCATGTGCCCCTGGTGGTGCGGCTGGAAGGCACCAATGTGGATAAGGGCAAGGCGATCCTCGACAAATCCGGATTGGACATCGTATCCGCGGACAGTCTCGGCGACGCCGCGAAGAAGGTCGTCGCGGCCCTGAAGGAGGCACACTAATGTCAGTTCTCGTCGATAAAGATACCAAGGTCATTTGTCAGGGCTTCACCGGCGCCCAGGGCACCTTCCATTCGGAACAGGCGATCGCCTATAAGACTAAGCTGGTCGGCGGCGTCACCCCGGGCAAGGGAGGCACCAAGCACCTGGGGCTCCCGGTCTTCGATACGGTGGCCGACGCGGTGGCCAAGACCGGCGCCACGGCCACTGTCATCTATGTGCCACCGCCCTTCGCCGCGGACGCCATCATGGAGGCGGTCGATGCCGAGATTCCGCTGGTGGTCTGCATCACGGAAGGGGTTCCGGTGGCGGATATGGTGAAGGTGAAGCGGGTGCTCACCGGCTCCAAGACCCGGCTGGTGGGGCCCAACTGCCCCGGCGTCATCACCCCCGATGAGTGCAAGATCGGCATCATGCCCGGCCACATCCACAAGCCGGGGAGTGTGGGTATCGTCTCCCGCTCCGGGACCCTGACCTATGAGGCGGTGGCGCAAACCACGGTGGTGGGTCTGGGGCAGTCTACCTGCATCGGCATCGGCGGTGATCCGGTCAACGGCACCAACTTCATCGACTGCCTAGATCTGTTCCTGAAGGACCCCAAGACCGAGTCCATCATCATGATCGGCGAGATCGGGGGCACGGCAGAGGAAGACGCCGCGGATTTTATCAAGCAGTCCAAGACCAAGAAGCCGACGGTGGGCTTCATCGCCGGGCTGACCGCACCGCCGGGCCGCCGCATGGGCCATGCGGGCGCCATCATCGCTGGCGGCAAGGGCGGTGCCAAGGAAAAGATCGAGGCGATGAAGAGCGCGGGCATCCATGTCTCGGCCTCGCCGTCCGAGCTGGGCACCACCCTGAAAGCGGTCCTGGGTGGGTAGCGACCGCGCGGCCATGTCTGTGCGCCGGGCCGCCTGGATGCCGTGGGAAACCCGGCTATCCACGGCGGTCCGGCGCGGGTCTGCCTCGGGGTTTACCCTAACGTTGGCCTGTAGGCTATCGAGCGACTTATGAATACCCTGGCTGAGTTGACCGAAGAGACGAAAACCCAGGCCGTCACCCGAGCGCGCTATGATCGGCTCGAGGTAGAGCGGCGCAAAGGGTCCGACCGTGGCCTGGCGAACGAGTTGGATGCCATCGCCCGGCATTGTGCCTCTCTGCCCGTACTCGATGACAGGTCGGAAGGGGAGATTCTCGGATACGACGACTCGGGTGTTCCGCGCTGATGGTCATAGATGTTTCGGCCCTGCTCGCGATTCTCCAGAACGAGCCCGAACGCCCTACCTTCAACCGTGCCATCGAATCCGCTGACACGCGCGCATTCTCTGCCCGCCAGTTTTGTCGAGCTTTCCATCATCATCCAGTCCCGTTACGGCCCCGATGGCATCAGGGACCTCGACCTGTTTTTAAGTCGGGTGGCAATCGTGCTCATACCGGTAGACTCCGACCAGGCGTACATTGCCCGTCAGGCCTTTCGCCGATTTGGTAAGGGGAGGCATCCGGCAGGACTGAACTACGGCGATTGTTTTTCCTATGCGCTCGCAAAATCTCTCGGCGAGCCACTGCTGTTCAAAGGCCGAGACTTCTCGCAAACCGACTTGGTGATTGCCGGGACTTGAATCGGTATTGAGGAATGGCGCTATCTGTCAGCTTTTACACTCTAGCACCTCTTTGCATTTCATTAAATATTAAAATAGCTGATTATCGCCAGAAAAAAGATTGGGAAAATGTGGAAACCGATACTAGTGCAAAGTGACTAACAATCCCGCACGATTGACCTGGAACTCTGTGCTTTCTCGCAGGCTTAATATGATAATATATAAATCAAATACGTGTTGACATATTGAAATCACGTCGAAGCCGGAGAAGAAACCGATACCTCAATCATGAATAAACTCTGGCCTTTCATCTTTCTCTTGCATTTACGACCCACGCTGAACCGTGCAGGGTCGAGATGGTTGATCTTACAAAGATCATGCAGTCTACCTATCAAGCAGAAGTCGTAACCCTGTCTAAACTAACACTGACTGATCCACACAGCGGAGAACCCATTCGACGCTATGTACAGGACCTGACAACTATTTGGATTCCGGCACATTGCCATTTAATACCATAATTTCTATCTACATTGGTGTTGGGGGATCATAGAGCAACAGCTCGTTTGCCGACCGGTAACACTTATACTTGGTGGCATTGGCTTCGCAGTAGGTAGGGCGTCAAGACACACGGATCGAATTGGAGACTGATTCCCGGAAGGAGTAGTGGACATGTTGAAAGAATTCTCGATAAAAAACCTGAGCGTCTTTCCAAATGCGCAATTGACGTTTTCTCCTGGCCTCAACGTCATTATTGGTGAGAACGGATGTGGAAAGTCACATCTCCTCAAGGTGGCCTATGCCGTGATCTCGGCCAGTGCGGAGGGGGGCAAGAACAAGCCGACGACCGACAAGCCCCAAAAGCTGGTATTACAGAAGGCGTGGGCAGAGAAGCTGGTCCATGTCCTGCGTCCGAAGTCTCTGGGGAGGTTGGCGCGTCGCAGGCAAGGACGGAAACGATGTGAGCTCGGTTTCCGTTTCGATAATCAAGACCTGGATTGCCGATTCGACTTTGCCACTTCCAGTAAATCGGAGGTTCAGATCGAACAGCTGCCAAGCGCTTGGCATCCCGACGCGCCGGTGTTTTTGTCGACCAGAGAATTGCTGACCCTTTATCCCAATTTCGTTTCCGTTTACGAGAACCACTATCTGGAGTTTGAGGAGACCTATCGGGATACCTGCGTACTGCTAGGTGCCCTGGCCCTTAGAGGGCCGAGAGAAAAACAAATAGCGAAGCTCTTGGCCCCCCTCGAAGAGGCCATGGGTGGCAAGGTTGTGCTGGATAAGAACGGTCGCTTCTATCTGCATATTCCCAGGCAGGGCACAATGGAAATATCGCTCGTCGCCGAGGGGTTGCGTAAATTGGGGATGCTGGCACGGTTGATCAGCACCGGCTCTCTTTTCGATAAGGGGTATCTGTTTTGGGATGAACCGGAAACCAATCTGAATCCAAAATTGATCAAGCTTGTCGCCAAGGCGATCCTGGAGCTCTGCCGGCACGGCATTCAGGTATTCGTCGCAACCCATTCGCTCTTTTTACTCCGTGAATTCGAGGTGCTCTCTCAAGGGAAGGAGTTCAAAGGGGTGGGGCAACGTTATTTCGCACTGAAGCCGACCGAAAAGGGTGTCCAGGTCGAGCAAGGCGATGATGTCGAAGAGTTACAGACGTTGCTTCTGCTGGACGAGGAGTTGGCCCAATCCGATCGCTATATGGATGCCGGTGCCTAGGCCGTGTTGATATATGAGAAGGTCCGCATAGCGGACCCTACGCCGATTCATGGGCGGAATGTTCTGAAGCGGGGATACCAGGATGAAACGGCTGATGGAAGGACGCCTCACCTTCGAGTTTCCTAAAGGCTCTGTGGTAAGCAAATACGATGGCTGGGCGTTTTATCACAATCAATTCGGGAAGGCCTTCGGTGGCACCAAGGCCGTCGATTTCGTGTATGTGGACGAGCGACAGACTTGGCTGATTGAAGTGAAAGACTATCGAGCCTACCCCAGAACGAAATCTGACGATATCTGGAAAGAAGTCGGCCTCAAGGTCCGAGATTCCCTAGCAGGTCTGGTCGCAGCCAGGAGTAATGCCAATGATCCGCAAGAGCAAACAATAGCCCGGAAGGCGTTGGCAAAAGACGAGTTGCGTGTGGTGTTGCACCTGGAGCAGCCCACAAAACACTCGAAGCTTTTCCCGCGTGTCATCGATCCTTCCAAGGTCCTCGCCAAAATGAAGCAGCTATTAAGAGGCGTCGATGCGCATCCCTGTGTTGTCGATCAGCACAGTCTGAAACCGGAAATGAGTTGGACGGTGACAGGATAAACTCTCAGAGGCTGTCCAAAAAAGGGCCGTAGGCCAGAGTCGGGAGTAGGCTGGGTTGAGGAACGAAACCCAGCATTTACGGGCAAGTCTGGTTTGCTGGGTCTTGTCCCTCGACCCCGCCTACCGCTTTAGAATCAATTGGTTAGTTTTTAGACAACCTCTAAGCGATAAACCATCATGCAACCAGCAAACCAACCGACGCTCTATGAGCTCCTGGAGGGTTTGCCCACAGGGGTGACCGGAGAAATCCTGAATGGGCAACTGCACACCCATCCGCGTCCGTCGGGTCCACATGGCCGCGCTGCCAATTGTCTGGACCGTATCATTGGTCGCTACTTTGATTTTGGTGACGGTGGCCCCGGCGGCTGGTGGATCTTCACCGAGCCGGAGGTGCACTTTCTGCGGGATGCGGAGGTAACCGTGCCGGATCTGGCCGGTTGGCGGCGTGAGCGGATGCCGATACCCCCGGAGGATCATCGCTTCGAGGTAGTTCCCGACTGGGTATGCGAGATCTTTTCTCCCTCTACCGCGAGTAGGGATCGTGAGATCAAGCTGCCGCTGTACGCCCACTATGGCGTACCGTATGCGTGGTTGATCGATCCGGTCGCACGCACGCTGGAGGTCTACCAACTCGACGCTGGGGCCTGGCTCGAGATCGACCGCTTCGCCGCTGCCGATCAGGTGGTTGCGCCACCATTCGAAGCGGTATCGATCGACCTCAGGGGCCTCTGGTTGCCTGGACGGCCGAGAATCGTAGAGAGACGATGAATCCTCACTGGAGAGACCTCAGTGTGGATTGGTTTTGAAGATCCCTCGCTACGCTCGGGATGACAGTTCCCTGCGGTCGAGATGACAGGCTCGGTTGAGATGAAGAGCATCCGGCAATCTTCACAACCTAAAATTCAACCACCACCCGAAAGCCCTGCAATTACCCGAGATCAGATAAATGTCAACGGCCACGAATGCGACGATGAAAGCGGTACTGATCGATAAATTTGGCGGGGCGGAGGTCCTGCGCATCGGGGAGGCGGAGCGACCAACGCCTGGTAACGGCCAGGTGTTAGTGGAGGTGGCGGCCACCTCGGTCAACCGCCCGGACATCGTCCAGCGTGAGGGCAAGTATCCCCCGCCCAAGGGGGATTCGGAGCTCCTGGGCCTGGAGGTGGCCGGGACCGTCCGGGCGCTCGGCGCGGGGGTGGACCGCTGGTCCGTCGGCGACCGGGTGATGGGCCTGGTGGGCGGCGGGGGCTATGCGGAATATGCCGTCGCCTACGCGGATCACCTGATGCAGATCCCGGAGACTATGAATTTCGAGGAGGCGGCCGGTATCTGCGAGGCCTATATTACTGCCTACCTCAATGTCTTCATGATCGGCGGCCTCAAGGACGGTGACGGCGTCCTGCTGCACGGCGGGGGCGGCGGTGTTAATACCGCCGCCGTTCAGCTCTGCCGGGCCTTGACGCCCGCCGCGCAGGTCCTGGTCACGGCCTCGCCGGGCAAGCTGGAGCGGGTCGCGGAGCTGGGGGCGGATCCGGTCATCGACTACCGATCCCAGGATTTCGCCGAGGAGGTCCGACGCGTTACGGACGGGCGGGGGGTGCAGGTGATTCTCGACCATATCGGCGCCGCCTATTTGGCCTCCAACATGAAGTCGCTCGCTGTCGGCGGACGCTTGGTACTCATCGGCGTGACTAGTGGTATCAAGGCGGAGCTCAACCTGGCCCTGATGATGGTCAAACGCCAGCAGGTCATCGGCTCCGTGCTCAGATCGCGGCCGGTGCCCGCAAAGGCGGCGATCGTCGCCGAGTTCTCACACCGCGTGCTGCCCCTGCTGGCGGAGCGCAAGGTCGTGCCCCTGATTCACAAGGTCTACCGGCTGGACGACGTGGCCCAGGCCCAGCGTGAAATGGAAGCGAGCGCCCATTTCGGCAAGATCGTCCTGTCACTTGTTTAAATATTATCGCTCCTTCAGCGCGCCGGTCGTGCTCTATCTATATGGAATCCCACCTGGCGACGGGTCCTCTGGTGCCTATGTGGCTCTCGGTATCTTCCTGCAATCGCTGATACTGGCTGCCCTCAAGGAGGGACTGGCAAACTGTCCCCAGCAGACCCTGGCCGAGTATCCCAAGCCGTCAAGCGAAGGCTCGGCATTGTACCAAGAGTAGTATAAGGTGATCGCATGAGGTATCCGTTTGCAATGAACCTGTTCAAACTCTTCCGCAAGACTGAACTCCCACCACAGGAAACCGAGAACCTTCCCCCGTTGAATGTTATCTATGACCAACAAACCTTTTCGGTCATGAAAAAGGTCATCTCGGAGAAATCAAACTGCGTGGATGTAGGCTGTCACGTGGGAGAAATTTTGAAAAAGATGCTGGATTTCTCCCCCCGTGGACAACACTATGCCTTCGAGCCGATACCCGAGTTATGTCAAGGACTGCAAGAGCAATTCGGCGTTCTGCCCAATGTCAGCGTTTCCTGTGCCGCCCTCAGTGACAAAGTCGGTTCCTCCGAATTCCAGCACGTGGTATCCAACCCGGGATACAGTGGTCTGAAAAAACGGCGTTACGACCGGGACAACGAGGTCATAGGAAAAATCAGCGTGCAAACGGATACGCTCGACAACTTTTTGCCGCCGGGAACCCCCATTGACTTCATCAAGGTGGATATTGAAGGCGGTGAGGTGGGTTTTTTTCGCGGCGTCCTGCAAACCATAAAAAACAACAGACCCTATATCGTGTTTGAGCATGGTACAGGCGGCGCCGATTACTATGGAGACGGGCCAGCGGATGTCTATGAAATCCTGGTGGAGCAATGCGACCTGAAATTGACCCTTATGGAAAACTGGCTGGCGAAAAAGCCACCGTTCTCAAGACAGGACCTTCTGGATCAATTCTATAATGGTACCAATTATTATTTTCTGGCATACCCCTGAACCGTTGCCGATTCAATCGGTACTATGAGGAAAGATCTGTTTAAATTTTGAGTTGATAGGTAGTACAGCATTGGCCCAATGTAGGTAGTGGTTATACTACTTTTATATCATTTTTTCATTGTTTCCATTTCAGTGCCGCTGATTGTCGCTGCCACGAGACGAGTCGAAACCGCCAATCTTTCCTTCTGGGATAGCCTGATCATCGAGTCCGCGATCAAAAGTGATGCACGGCGTCTCTGGACCGAGGACCTCCAGGACGGCCAGACCTGCGGTGAACTCATGATCATGAATCCATTCAAGTCGCCGACCAAGTAACCCGGGGTCTGCATCCCTGGGAGATCGAGACCGGAGACCAGCGGCCAAGCGATCGTGCGCGGCTTGCCTGCTCCGTAGAAGACGCAGATTCAAACGCAGCCGGCTGCATACAGCGGCGTCATCCGCGGATTCGATACACCGCCTTGTCGGGTTACGGCGCGTTCGGCCTCGCCGGTACACACCAACCTCCGAAGGCGCGCCTAACCCGACCTACCGTGACAAGTGACTGGTAGCTTTGGTACCTTCGGAATTTGCTGGCTCCCACGCTCCAGCGTGGGAGCAAATCCAGACGCTCCAGCGTCGATAAGCGGCCAGATAGGCTAGGTCGTGTTGACATTTAGCAGGTCCGCACAGCGGACCCTACGCTAACCAGCTGATTGACTGTAGGGTCCGCTGTGCGGACCGCCGGAATGTTGCAGTCATTCAACATGTGAAAACAGTCGGTTAGTTAAATGTCAACAGGACCTAGTACCTAGTTTCGATCGATATTGCTAGTCCCCACACTAGAACGGGTAAGCAAAGCGTGTGAGCCAGCAGATACTATGAACTTGCAACATAAGTCGAAACTAGATGCTAGCGTAAACGCCTATTAAGTCCGGAGGAGCAAAGTCCGCTGGAGCGGACAAGACGGCGTTCCCACGCTGGAGCGTGGGAACGAGCAAAAAAACAAGCCGATAACCGAGCGGGACTTGATACCTAGCCTCATGGGACTTGACAGCCAGCCATGAACGAAAACCTGAACGAACCGATCGAAGAGGAATTGGATTCCGAGGGACGTGCCGGCGGCGTGGAACGCGAGCAGGATGGGGACACCGAAATCCTTTCCCCTTTTGATCCCACCGAGATCGACATCATGACCAGGAGTCCGAGTGTCGATAGCCTGATGAAACGGATCGAATACAAGGAGATTGATCTGAATCCGGATTTTCAGCGCAAAGGCGGTATCTGGTCGAAATCGAATAAGAGCCGCCTGATCGAATCCTTACTCCTGAACATCCCACTGCCGGTGTTCTATGTGGCCTCGGATGCGGAGGGAAACTGGATTGTCGTCGACGGGCTGCAACGTTTGACGGCACTCAATCAGTTTATTCATGAACAGGCATTCGCTCTGGAGAAGTTGGAGTTCCTAAATCAGTTCAACGGTCAACGCTTCGGCGATCTTCCCCGTCCCATGAAACGCCGGATTCTCGAATCCGAGCCGGTCTTCCACATCATCCAACCCGGCAGTCCGAAGGGCGTCATTAAAACCATCTTCAAGCGCATCAACACCAGCGGGATGCCACTGTCGGCCCAGGAAATCCGCCATGCCTTGTACCAAGGCCCTGTGACCAAACTCCTCAAAGAGCTGGCCGCTAGTGAAGCGTTCCGCAAGGCAACCGGCGGGAGCATGAAAGACGATCGCATGGCCGATCGTGAGTGTGTACTCCGCTACCTGGCCTTCAGTATTCGAGGCATTGATGCCTACGACAAACCGGATCTCGATAAATTTTTGTCCGATACCATGGAGCAACTCAACAAAGCGGATGAGCAATCTTTTGTCGGTTACCGCGCCGGCTTCGAGCAGGCCATGGAGCGTGCGTTCCGGATCTTCGGAGGCCTTGGCTTCCGAAGGCAGCAACGAGGTGGTTCCGGAAAATCTCCCATCAACAAGGCGCTATTCGAGACCTGGAGCGTAGCTTTGGGTGATTTGGACAACGAGCAGGCAGCGCGATTGATTCGACGTAAGGAGGCTGTGAACGAGGCGTTTATCAAGCTACTGGAACTCGATTGGGATTTTGTCTCTGCAATTTCCAATAGGATTTGGAATGTCACAGGCGTAAAGGCGCGTTTCTCTCGTATTCATGAGCTCATCGCTCGTGTTTTGGAGGGGTCATGATCGAATCCATGGAGGTAAAGAATTTCAAATGCTTCCGGGGGAACCAGCACTTTGCGCTGGGGCCTGTCACCCTGTTAGCGGGCGTCAATGGGGTCGGTAAGAGCTCCCTGATTCAGGGGTTTCTGCTGGCACGGCAGTCGTACCCGGACTGGAACGAGCTGCGGCTGAACGGTGATTTGCTGGAGCTGGGCCAACCCGGCGACGCCTTTTGCGCGGACGCGGAGGATGACGAGCTGCGTTTCGCGCTGACATTGCAGCCCGGCAAACAGCTCGATTGGCGTTATCGGTTTACCGAAGACAGATTCGAACGCGTCGAGGCGCCGAATGACCTGGGCGATTGCGCCTTGTTCGGGCCAGAGTGCCACTACCTCTCCGCTGACCGTTGGGGACCGCGCAGATTGCTGCCGATGTCGAGGCACGACATCACTCACGGCAATCTCGGGAAATACGGCGAGTACACGGCCCATTATCTGGAGGCCTTCGGTGGCCGCCGGCTCCCGGAGATCAATGCGAAGCTGCCGGTCCGCAATCCCGACGAGGGCAAGGATCTGCTGCACCAGGTGCAGGCATGGCTGAACGAGCTATCGCCGGGAACCCGCCTGGAACCAAAGATATTCAGGGAGCTGGACGAGAGCACATTGACCTTCGCGTTCCGTGGGGAACTCGGTTACTCGCGTAGCTATCGCGCTACCAACGTGGGCTTCGGGTTGAGCTATACCTTGCCCATCATCGTGGCACTACTCTCGCTGCCACCCGGCGGATTGGTGATGCTGGAGAATCCGGAGGCCCATCTGCATCCGCGGGGGCAGACCATCATCGGCAAGCTGATGGCGCTGGCGGCGGCGGCCGGGGTCCAGGTGGTCGTGGAGACCCACAGCGACCATGTGCTCAACGGCATTCGGATCGCGGTGAAAGCGGGCCTGTTGGCCCCGGAGCTGGCGGTTTTTCACTATTTCACCCGCACGGAGCTCGGCGCTATCGAGATCGACTCGCCCCGCATCGATGCGGAAGGCAGGCTCGACCGCTGGCCGGAGGGCTTCTTCGACGAAGGCATCAAGAGCCTGGCGGCCCTGTCATCGCGGCGTGCTCGGGGGTGACGGCGCTAGGTCCTGTTGAGTATGGGAAAATGATGCGGTCGCTTCGACCTATCCGTGTCATCCGTGGACAGAGCAAGATCATGTGATCTTTTGCGACCAATTGGCGTTGATTGGCGTTATCTAATGATTCCCAGGTTATCGGTACTTCGGTGCTGCTGTAACAGGAGGTAGCGGAGTGAGGCCGCAACTGGTGTTCAATGATCTTTCCGTGCGCGAGGCGCAGTCTCGGGCGACGGCTGCGCAATGGTTGTCTGACATGGTGCAGACCATCGCGGATCTGATCGACGAGGGGATGTGTGGCACGACGATCCATACGAATCGGCCACTCTACGAGCTCGATCTGATACCGGACGAATATGGTTTTCAGGAATGGGTGTTCGAGGGTCCACATGATGACTTGCGGATACTTGCCGCGGGATTGATCGATCAGTCACCCGTCGCAAAAGGACTCTTCGAGTCGTCCGCGGAAACCGGCGAATTCGAACGCTCGGATTTCCGCATCGATGAAGCGATCAGCTGCGAGGCCCTCGGCGTGGCCCTGACCTGGGACGGCATCGCCGTCAGCCTACCCTCGGAGGAGCGATGGCGGGCAACGGAGATTCCGATCTCTTCAGTATCTGCACGACACGGCTCTCATAGTGTGTGACCTGGTTCGGCATCGGGTACGTCATGCCTCGATGCCGGATCATGTGGACCGGGTTATCGATGATTGGCGAAAGTCGGCGAGCGCCAAGGTGACCGGGGTAGCCCAGCTGATCGAGCATTGGGAACTGCTGTTTCCGCGGCTGGATCTTTGCGTGGAGTATCAGGAAAAGACGTTGTGGAAGCTATCCAAACCGGGCACCTTGTACTCCGTGACGGGACGTTTGTATGCCTTGAACCACACATGCGAACGTTGGGCCGACCGTGCTGAGGGCGGTCCGGAGTATGGTTTTCGCGCGCGCCCGGAATCCCGGAAAACCATGGACAATAAGGAACTTGCGAGGCAACGCCTGGCCACCTGTCCGCGGCAAGGCGAAGTCTACTTCGTGATGCACTGCGACATCCGGCCGCAGGGATCCCGGCTTTATTGGCTGGAGAACCGGGAGGAGCACAGGTGCTGTATCGGCTATGTCGGACCACACCTGGAGACGAGCAGGCACAAGGCGCAGTGATAGCTCTGGAATCGCGAGAGCTCATGGGGGATGAAAAGAAGGCTCCGAGTCCTGGCGTTGTCCTTGTCGGCCCTTGCCGCCTTTGCCGCGGCCCTGATCCTGGCCGGGGTGTTCCTGCTGGATTGGGCGAAGGGTCAGCTCGCCGCGAGCGGCCTCGGCGATCTGGATTTCGCCGTCGAAGGTCTTTCTCCCGGCCGCTTGTCGCTCTCGGACATCCGCTTCGGGTTGGGCCGGGAGCAAAATGTGGAGCGGCTTACCCTGCTGTTTCATCCGATCCGGTTGGTGCGCGATCAATCCCTGGACAAGGTCCTGGTCGAGGGTGCGGAGCTGCGTTTCATCTCAGGGGATGACGGTGTCCCCCAGCTCGCGGGGGTATCCCTGCCCGAGACGCCAGGGCACAAGGCCAATTTGAAGATGCCTGCGCTCCCCGTCGCGAGCCTGGAGCTGCGGGCCAGTCGCTTGAACCTGGAAACGGGGATGGGGGCGCTGCGGATTCCGCTGCGCGGCACATTGACGCAAATAGATGTGGGGGCCTGGGCACTCGACGCCCACCTGGAATTGCAGTACCAGAAGAAGCGTGGGCAGGAGGCGCACGAGCAGGAGGCGCGCGGGGCGCTCGCAGTGAAGGGGCGACTGGAACAGGACGGTGCGGCGAAGCTGGAGGTGGCATTAGCGGGCGCCGAAGGGTGGCTTCCCGAGGGGTTGGACACCCATGGAGCAGGCCAGGCCAGTGTGGAGTGGAACGGGGGCGAGCAGTTCTCCGGCACCGGCAGCCTGGCGGTGCATCTGGCCGGATCGCCTGTGATGCTCGCTGTTCAGGCCGGCAAGACTCAGGGTGAGGCGTTTGCCTTCGCATTGGATCTGGACGCATCGGAGCTGGATCTGGCTGCTCTGGATGAGCTGGCGGAATCCGGTGTCGGCCTTGCCGGTCGGGCATCCTTGCAGGCCCGGATCGAGGGGGCATTGCCCGTCCTCTCCGAACGCTGGCTAGAAGCAGCGTCAGCGAGCGGACGGATTTTCCTCCGAATCGAGGATGGGGCCCTTCCTGGCTCGGCAGCGAAGGCGGTGGATGAGGTCGCGCTCGAGGTCCAGGCCGCCAAGACCCAGGGTAAGGGGCTTGCCTTTGGATTGGATCTGGACGCATCGGAGCTGGATCTGGCTGCTCCGGATGAGCTGGCGGAATCCGGTGTCGGCCTTGCCGGTCGGGCATCCTTGCAGGCCCGGATCGAGGGGGCCTTGCCCATCCTCTCCGAACGCTGGCTGGAAGCAGCGTCAGCGAGCGGTCGGATTTCCCTCCGAATCCAGGATGGCGCCCTTCCCGACTTGGTAGCGGAGGCGTCGGGTGCCCTCGACCTGGACCTGTCCTTATCCGAGGCCTCACTCCTGGCCGTACCCGCATCACCCTGGGAGGTAACCGGTCGCCTGGTCGGCCTCGACCCGCCCGCAGGCTTTCGGCTCTCCGACGTTGCAGGACACGGCCTCAGGCTCACAGCGAGTACCGACCTGGCGCGACAGACCGCCGCGGGCGCAGTCGGCTTTGCCCTCGAAGTTCCGTCCCAACCCAAGATCGCGGGGACGGTATCCGGCCGTGTGGAGCAGGCCCCGGAAGACGGGTTTCGATTTGATCTGGAACGGCTCCGGCTCGATCCCATCAGCTGGACCCACGACGGAATGGAAATCCGCATGGGGGCGCTGGACGCACGACTGGCCGGAACAGCGTCGCATATGCGCGGACGGGTCTCCACGCAGTTGGATGTCGCCGACGTCACCTACGGCGGTGAGCGCCTGACCGGAGGTGAAATCGAGTTGGAGGGAGGCTTGACGCATACGGATGAGGGCCTGGTGCTCGCAGTGAAGGATTGCGTATCGGTACGGGCAAAGCGCCTGGATTTGGGGGGAGTCCGGTGGCTGCGTCCGGTCGATCTGTGTGTCCGCCAGGCCAGGGGAAGGCCGCTGTTGCGATTCGATCCTACCAAGCAGACCTGGTCACTGGCCTTGACCCTACCGAGCCATCCTGCGGTCCTGGCGGTCGAGCACGGGCAAGACGACCCCCTCGAGCTTGCCGGTACCATGCCCCAGGCAAGGCTGTCTGCGACATTCGATCCAACCACGCAGGCACTCAAGCTGGTACTGAACACCCAGGGAGGACACTTGAAGCTCGCCGAGCAGGCGGTGGCCGTTTCGGACATCAGGCTGGCCTTGCTCCAGGATCGAGCGACCTCGGTGACCTTGCAGCACGCGGTCGCAACCAGCCTTGCGAGCCCCCCCGATTTCCCGGCCTTGGTCCTGGCGGGCAAGGCGAAGGGGCGTTTAGACAAAACCATGGCGTTCGAGCTGGTCGCCCGAGGGCGCCGGGTGCCGTTCAAGCTCTCCGCCAAGGGTAAGCACCACTTTGGGTTGGCCATCGGCGAGCTGAGCTACCGGCTGGATAAGATCCGATTCTCGCCGCAAGGGCTGCAACCGGGCGACCTGGTCCCCGCGTTGGGAAAGCTCATCAGCGAGGCGCGCGGCTCCTTGGCCGTGAGCGGCGGTCTTTCCTGGATCGCAGGGGTTCCCGCTACCCACTTGCGCCTGGCGTTGGATGATCTGGGATTCGATGCGCCGGGGCTATCGGTCAGGGGGCTCAATACGCGGCTCCGGCGCGCGGGTCGGACGGTTCGAAACCAGCTGGACACCCAGGAAATCCGGGTCGATCTCCTGGACATCGGCATACCTTTGCGCAATGGCCTGATTCGGTTCCACACCAGAGAGGCCCCATCCGTCCGTATCGAGCAGCTCGACTTCACCTGGGGTGGTGGTGGGGTGCAAATAGAACCGCTTGCTTTGCAGTTCGACCAGCTTGCGGCGGAGCACTCCATCGTTCTGAAGTTCGAGGCCATCAGATTGAATCCCCTGCTCCGGCTGATCCCGGTCGATGGGCTGTGGGGCACCGGGTTCTTGAGCGGACGGGTGCCGCTGCGCATCCGCGGCTCCGAGATCGCCGTCGACCAGGGCTCGATCAGCGCCGAGACGCCTGGCCTGTTGCGCTATCGACCCGAGGAAAAACCAGGGTTTTTCGATAACAGCAGCGAAACGGAGCTGCTGTTCGAGGCCCTGCGGAATTTCCATTACGAGTCTCTGTCTATCGGGCTGAACGGCAGGACCCAGGATAACCTGCAGCTCTCGATCTCGCTCGCCGGCGCCAATCCCGACCTCTACGATGGTCACCCGTTCAAGCTGAACTTCAATCTGACCGGGGAGCTTGATACGATTATCCGCCGTAGCCTGGCGATCGCAACCTTCGCCGAAAGGTTCGGGGAACTCATGTCCCGCTATTTCAAGTAGAAGGGGGCAATCATTGCACGGGCTAAACCCAAGAGGACAACGCCTATGCGGATAATCGGCACCGGCCAGTGGGGCAGCCAGGAAACCATGACGCGGGGCCTGCGGGTCCGATCTAAGGGGGTACCCAGCATGTCAAGGATGGTCTGGGTCCTACTCGCGGCAACCGTCGGCGTAGGCTGTTCACCGCGCGTCAAGGTCGAGGCGCCTGACAAGCCCATTGAGATCAATGTCAATGTGAAAATCGAGCAAGAGGTCAGAATCAAGCTCGACGAGACCGTCGAGCGTACCCTGGCGGAGAACCCGGAGCTCTTCGGAACGGAGACGAAGCCATGAAGAAACAAGTCGGTATCAGTGGCGTCAAGCGGGTCGCTTGGGTCGTCGCCTTGACGCTCGCACTCCTGTTACCCGCCGTTGCTTATGCCCTATCCGTCGGCGAGGCCAAACAAAAGGGACTCGTCGCCGAAACCAGCAGAGGCTATCTCCGAGCGCAGAAGGGAACGCCGGAGGTCAAGCGGTTGGTCAACCAAACTAACGCCGCCCGCAAGCAGAAATACCGTCAGATCGCCAAACAGCTGAAGGTGGGCCTGGACGTGGTCGAACGGGATTTCGGGAAGAAGCTGGGCGGGCGGTGATGCAGATGGGCGTCCCTGCGCCCGGTATCGATTAGCCCTTCAGGATCGGCAGCGTAGCACTCCCGATAGGTAGGGGGTGCTGCCGGCCGCAATCTTTTTAATCCGCAGATTACGCAGATTTCCACAGATAATTTCGTTTTCCATCCGAGGAAATAATCGTTCAGACCCTCTCTTGTCGTTCCGGTAGGGATTGCCGGAATCCAGAGCCATGGATGGCAAAAATAAGGGGGTTCTGAACAATTACGGGAGGAAGGTGACCGACAATAGACGACTGTCTCCCTGCCTGTTCCTCAGCTTCACGGCAATGCCGTTAAGTTAAGTCTTGTAGGTCGGGTTAGGCGCGTCTTTCGGTGGTGAGGGATGCAAACGCTTTCGAACGCGCCCTAGCCCGACATTCGATGGTGGGTACCTGTTTGCTCCGTAGAAGATGCGGATTCAATCGAAGCCGGCGGCGTACAGCGGCGCCATCCGCGGATTCGAGAGACCGCATTGTCGGGTTACGGCGCGTTTGGCCTCGCTGGCACATACTGGCCTTGAAAGGTGCGCCTAACCCGACCTACCACGACTAGCGGCCGGCAGCTAACTTAATGGCATTAAGCTTCACGGAAGCTACCGGATTTCTTTTCCCATTCTCAATTTGGCCCGTTTTTTGAACCGCAAAGGCACAAAGAATTTTCGTCCACGGACCGGAGAATAGGATTGGTGTACCGCGTGTCATCCTGGCGTGTTTTGTTTCCAGTTGTCTATCTATGACCGGATATCCAAGTCAGAACTATTTACTGAGGCGCGAAAATGATGACAAATGCTATAATAATAGCTTCGTTGATCCTCGGTGCCGCCGGCGTGGTTTTTTCTGTCTGGTCTTTATTCGACACCAGAAAGAAATATTACAATGAATACTTGGCGAGGAAGAAGAAATGATCAAAAATTTCATCTACTTGGACGTGGAAAACTACACTCGTTATCCTCTCAAATTTTCGAGGGTGTGACTGAATATGTTCTGAATGAATCATCCGTGGAGTCGGAGAACTCGGAGTCACAAAAGGGGCCAGTGGGCAGTGGAAAGGTTCTCGGCGATATTTTAAGGCAAAGTGAAAATATCAGGTCCCGTGTGACTATATACCGAGCTATGATGTTGTTGGTTCGTTTCCATGTTTTCGAGAGAGCCTACTTATGTTCAACGAGCGCAAAGCGGCCCAGATGGCAGCCTACCTGCTGCACAAACGCGGTGGGACCATGTCTCACCTGAAGCTCATGAAGCTGCTGTATCTTGCCGATAGAGAGGCAATGGATCGCTACGGTGCCCCAATCTCCGGAGATCTCCTAGTTGCCATGCCTCATGGACCTGCGCTATCGAACACGCTCAACCATATGGACGGCGATGTCGAGTCTTCCCCCGGCGGCTGGACCGATTGGATTTCCGACCAAGCGGATTACGAGCTGAGGTTACGGAACCCCGTATCTCCGGAGGACTTGGACGAACTCAGCGAAGCTGAATTGGATGTCCTCGACGCTGTGTGGGAACAGTTTGGCTCGATGGGGCGTTGGGTGCTACGCGATTATACGCATACTCATTGCCCTGAATGGGAGGACCCGCGGGGGTCATCAAATCCTATTCCGTACAAAAGTGAATGAATTCTGCCATTATTCTGTGTTCCATAAAGGATATATTCATGACCAAGTTGCCGGAATCAGCTAGAAAAAAACTATTGGCTTGGATTGATTCCTCAGGGTTATCAACAAGGGGAGTAGTTGTAGACCTTAATGGAACATCCATAAAGCTACGAGAACCACGCGCATGTTTTCAAGATGCCGACTATGTTGTGGTTGCAATAGAAACTGAAAAAGTCAAATCAGCCGGGATAAATTATAAACAAGTAACTGGTGAAGCAGGTTTGAGCTTAATCAATTGCTCTGCTGCTGTAATAGCGGGAGTAGTGACATTCGGTTCAACGGCGGCCTCTCCTTTTACTGGCGGTACGAGTCTTGCTATATCAGCATCGGGCTATGCTGCGACAGTCGCTACCGGCGTTTCTTGTGCAGCTTCGGTCTATCGAACGTATAATGCACTTACCGATCCTAAAGCGAACCATATTTTGGACAATAGCCCAGCATACCAAACGACTATGAAAGTGGTCGATGGAATATCTTTACTTGGGGTAGGTACCTCCGCAGTAGCTGCTGTAAAAGCCATGAATATTCTGATAAAGAGCGGGAGTGAGTGTGCGAACGGCAGTCACAGGAATGGTAAGTCGCCAAGCGAGAGCCAAGCTGGCAAGAGAATCCATAAGAGCGAACAGACCTGGAATTTCCAATGGGGAGCTTAAGAAAATCATACGCTCAGGTATAGCTCCTAAACGCCTTGCAAATACCGTTATCTCTCAGAGTACAGTCAAATCTTTGAAAGACTCTATTGCTGCTGGATTGTCGTTTTTATCGAGTGTTTTGGACGGTAATATTAAAAGTATTGCAGTTTATTTAGTCAGGTTGGAGGGCTGACAATGCTCATGAGTCTTGCCTATGTAGTAACTACGATTTTTTCAGGCCTGACGATAATCGGAGTCTTCGAGTTCCTGAATGTGCAACAACCGATAGCTACCTTATCCGTGGCGATCATAGCGGCATGTTTTGCTTTGCTTCTCGTGCTTTCAGCGAAAAAAGGGCACGCAGGTGTGTTGAAAACAATAATTGCGTTCGGTTTTTTATCGCTTTCTCATTTTTTCAGTCTGCAATTTCCCATGCCTGTATTAATCGTTTTCGGAGTAAATGTGCTGTTTGGTTTTGTCTCGTACCTGCTTTTAAAGCAGGTTCTTACACCAAGCACCGAGGTCAGTGACTCTGCTGGCAGCTGAAAGAACCAAACCAATACTGCCCCAACCCCAGCTGCGCCACCGCATCTTAGGCATCGATCCAGGCTCCCGCACGACCGGATTCGGGATAATCGACACGGACGGCAGGCGTAGCGTCCGCGTTGCCGGCGGCTGTATTCGGGTCGATCATCTGCCCTGGCCGCGGCGGTTGGGTGTGCTCTTCGACGGCATTGCCCAGGTGGTGGAGGAGTATCGGCCCCATGAAATGGCGGTGGAGCAGCTCATCTTTGCCCGCGATGTGACCGCCGCCCTGAAGCTCGGTCAGGCCCGGGGGGCGGTGCTCTGCGCCGGGCTCAAGGGGGATATACAGGTCCATGAGTACAGCCCCAAATCGGTCAAGCTCGCCGTGGTGGGCACCGGGAGTGCGGAGAAGGCCCAGGTACAACACATGGTGCGGCTCCTGCTCTCCCTCGCGGAAACGCCACCGGAGGACGAGGCCGATGCCCTGGCCCTCGCCCTGTGTCATGCCCACTCCATGGGGATACCGGCGCGCCGCAGGGCCACAGCATCCTGGAGGGATTTTCGACCGTGATCGGCAGGCTCCGCGGTGAGATCGTCTCCAAACATCCGCCCCAGCTTATGCTCGAGGTAAACGGCGTCGGCTACGAGCTCGAGGCCCCCATGTCCACCTTCTACGATCTGCCGCCCGTCGGGGAGCAGGTCACGCTGGTCACCCACCTGACCGTGCGCGAGGACGCCCAGCTGCTCTACGGCTTTCTGCGCGAGGAAGACCGTGCCCTGTTTCGCAATCTGCTCAAGGTCAACGGCGTCGGCGCGCGCATGGCCCTGGCCATTCTCTCCGGCATGGACGCCCGGCAGTTCGCCCTGTGTGTCCGACAGGAAGACACCACCGCCTTGATGCGATTACCCGGCATCGGTAAGAAGACGGCCCAGCGCCTGGTTATGGAGCTGCGGGATCGCGTAGATGCGGTGCCTACCGGGTCGCCGGTCGGTGTTGCGTCCTCGCCATCGACCGGTGGCAGTGAAGGTTCTGCGTTAGTCGATGCCATCGGTGCGCTCACGGCCCTCGGCTACAAGCCCGCCGACGCCAATCGTATGGCCCGTGCAGCGGACGACGGGACCAAGACCTCCGAGGAGATCATTCGCGCCGCACTTAAAGCGGTGAACACACCCTGACACCCTGGTATAGCAGTGCCGAAGTAGCGATAACATCGGTTTGGTTCTTCCATTGGGAATTCTTTTTTGCCGCAAATGAACGCGAATGAACGCAAATCGGAAGAAATCGATTCGCTATCATTGATGATTCTTAATCTATTCGCGTTTATTTACGGCTAAATCTTCCGTGAAGATCCTGCCTGCTCTCAATGTTATCGGTAAGTAAGAGCATCTGTACTAGGTCGTGTTGACATTTAGAAGGTCCGCACAGCGGACCCTACGCTAACCATCTGATTGACTGTAGGGTCCGCTGTGCGGACCGCCGGAATGTTGCAGTCATTCAACATATGAAAACAGTCGGTTAGCGTTAAATGTCAATAGGACCTAGGCCAAGACGACACCGGCATGAGTGATCCCAACCGCCTGATCCGTCCGGAAGCCGAGTCCGAGGACCAGGCTCTGGACCGGGCCATCCGGCCCCGGCGCCTGGTCGATTATATCGGCCAGCCGGCGGTGTGCGAGCAGATGGAGATCTTCATCCAGGCCGCCCGTGGGCGTGGTGATGCCTTGGATCATGTCCTCATCTTCGGTCCGCCGGGACTGGGCAAGACGACACTTGCCCACATCATCGCCCACGAGCTGCGGGTGGGCCTGCGTCAGACCTCCGGTCCGGTGCTGGAGAAGCCGGGGGATCTCGCCGCCCTGCTCACCAATCTGGAGCCTGGGGATGTCCTGTTCGTGGATGAGATCCACCGCCTGAGCCCCGTCGTCGAGGAGGTCCTCTATCCCGCCCTGGAGGACTACCAGCTCGACATCATGATCGGGGAGGGACCGGCCGCCCGTTCCATCAGGTTGGATCTGCCTCCCTTTACGCTCGTAGGCGCGACGACCCGCGCCGGGCTCTTGACCTCGCCCCTGCGTGACCGCTTCGGGATCGTGCAGCGGTTGGAGTATTACTCGCCGGAGGAGCTTACCCTTATCGTCCAGCGTTCCGCCGCTATCCTGGGCCTCCCGACCGAGGCGGACGGCGCCCGGGAGATCGCGCGTCGCTCCCGCGGCACGCCCCGCATTGCCAACCGGTTGCTGCGGCGGGTGCGGGACTATGCACAGGTCAAGGCCGGGGGCCGCATCACGGCAGAAGTGGCGGACCAGGCGTTGTCCATGCTCAAGGTGGACGGCTTGGGCTTCGACCACATGGACCGGCGGCTGCTGCAGGCGGTGATCGAGAAGTTCGCTGGCGGACCGGTCGGGGTGGAGAGCCTGGCGGCGGCCATCGGCGAGGAACGGGGCACCATCGAGGATGTACTCGAGCCCTACCTCATCCAGCAGGGATTTCTCATGCGCACGCCCCGGGGACGGATGGCGACCCCGGCGGCCTATGGGCACTTCGGCCTAGCCGCGCCACCGGGGGTCTTACCGCAGGCCGAGATGCGGGACTTGTTCGGGAGCGGAGAAGAGGGCTAGCCCGTAGGATGTGGTGAGCGCGGGAGATTTTTCAGGATAGCACTGCTGGGTGGCGCGAACCGCATCTTTGGACGCTGAGCGGGCCATCCATTGATGCGGTTCGCGTCCTCTCATAGTGCCATCCTGTAAGACCCACCGCGCTCACCGCATCCTACACCCGACGTGAGGTCCGCGCGGGCAGGTTGCGCCGGGGGTAGGTTCCCGATCCGTTCACAGGGTGAAGTGCTCGCCCAGGTAGACCGCACGCACCTCCGCGTTTTCCAGCAGTTCCCGCGGCCCGCCTTCGGCGATGACCTTGCCCTCATTGATGATATAGGCCCGGTCACAGATATCGAGGGTCTCGCGGACATTGTGATCGGTAATCAGGACGCCGATGTTGCGGTCCCGCAGATGGGCGACGATGTTTTTGATGTCCCTCACGGCGATGGGGTCGATACCGGCGAAGGGCTCGTCGAGCAGCATTACCTGCGGATCCATTGCCAGCGCGCGCGCGATCTCCAGGCGCCGGCGTTCACCGCCCGAGAGGCTCAGGGCCAGCGATTCACCCACATGGGCGATACCCAGCTCTTCGAGCAGCTCTAGCCCGCGGTTCTCCTGCGCCTGCCGGTTGAGGTCCCGGCGCGTCTGGAGGATCGCCATCAGGTTGTCCCTGGCGGTGAGCTTGCGGAAGACCGACGGTTCCTGGGCAAGATAACTCAGGCCCTGCCGGGCGCGGGCGTGCATCGGGAGCAGGGTGATGTTGCGCTCCTGGAGATAGATGGTCCCCTCGTCGGCGTGAATCAGTCCGACAATCATATAAAAGCAGGTGGTCTTACCCGCGCCGTTGGGTCCGAGCAGGCCCACGACTTCGCCCGAGTTGACACCGATGCTAACGCCTTTCAGGACCGTACGACGACGGTAGCTCTTGACCAGATGGGTTGCTCGGAGGGTCGTCATTGAGGCGACGGAGAGATACGGATCTTTACCCGCTCCTTCCCCTCGGCGACGGTTCCCGCTTTGATCCGGGCCCGGGCCCGATCATAGATGATATGGTCGCTGCGGAAGGTATCCTCGCCCTGGAACACGACGGCTTGGCCGATGAGGGTGATTTCGTCCTTGGCTGTGTCGTACTCCATATGCAGGGCTGCTGCCTCGATGTCTTTCTCCTCTCCTTCCTCCCGTTGCAGATAGGTCGCGGGGGTACCGATTACGATGATGAACTCGGGTCTGCGCTCCGGATCATGGTGCACCATGACCTGATCACCCCGGAGTTCCATATTGCCCTGCCTGGCGAAGACGTCTCCCCTATAGATGCTTAAAGATATGGCCTCGAAGAGTTCCGCGCTGTCCGCTTCCAGGTAGAGTGGCCCCTCGGGGTCGTCTTCGAGGGCCGGCAGGCACCGGGGGACGAGGAGTAATGCCGGCACCAGGATCGGCATCGCCAGGACGGTAAGGGCGCGGGAGGCGATTCTTGGCATCATTGCGGTTGCCTCGGGTGGTCGTTCGACTGGTTGTTCGACCTTGGGGGCGTTTCCTCATCGGCTCGGGAGATAACCAGCTCGCCTCGAACCCGTCCCAACAGCTTGATCTGCAACTTCTCTTCCAGCCACACCTGGGCGCCGTTTTCCGCGGTCACCCAGTCGGTCTCACTCGTGATCCGCACCGGCTGGTCCGTGTGGGCGTAATTTTCGTCCCGCTTCACCACCAGCTCGCGGGTCTTCATATGCACCGGCTGCGTCCCGACCCCGGCCGCGCGGTCGATGTGCACCTCACCATGCATCCGGATCAGATTGTCGTCACTCGAGATCCAGGCCGTCTCGGAACGTACCAGCCAGGGCGGACCCGTTTCCACGTACAGGGTCAGGCGGGGGATTTCCAGCTCTTTGGTGTCATCGTCGGGGTAATGGCGCAGCTCAGTAGCGGTCAGATGCCTATGTGGTGCCCCGGATTCGTCTATCCTCGTCACATCGAAGTTGTCGACTGTGTAATCGGGACGGCGTTCCGAGCCGTCTGTATTCGGACTCGGTGTCTCCCCGCCCTGGCGTAGCCACCAGGCAAGTGCTCCCACTGACGCCATGGCCAGGACCAGAATACGTTGGCGCGCCGACAGCATACCAGGTTACCTTGTCGTCGTTGGGCTAGTACCACATTTCATGTAATTTTTCTGGTTGTCATTTCGAGCGAAGCGAGAAATCCTTGTTCCGACGGAGGAGGGATCTTGTAACTTTAGGGGTTGTCTTATCGCTGTCGCTTCGATCTATCCGCAGATTACACAGATTTTCGCAGATTAAAAACGAAACAATCTGTGAGAATCTGCGTAATCTGTGGACAGAAAAGATCATGTGATCCTTTGCGACCGATTGGCGTTCATTTGCGGCAAAAAATGATTCCCATGTTATCGGCACTTCGGTACTGCTGTACTAGAGATAAGGCGCGATCATCCCGTCCAGGGTACCCTGGGCCTCCATGATAAGGTCGCACACCTCACGCGCGGCGCCCCGTCCACCAGGGAAGTGGGTCTGCCAATGGGAATGGTTCCGGGCCAGGGGGTGGGCATCGGCGACGGCGACCGCGAGACCGACTCGGCGCATGATCGGCAGGTCGACCACGTCGTCTCCCACATAGGCGATCTGTTCATCGCTCAGGTTCAGGATCGTCTTGAGTGCTTCATAGGCCCGCAGCTTGTCGTCCTGTCCCTGATAGACATGCGTTATCCCCAGGTGCTCCATCCGCAGGCGCACCACTTCCGAGGTCCGGCCCGTGATGACGGCCAGGGTGACGCCGGTCTGTTGCAGCATCTTCATGCCGTGACCGTCCCGAGAGTGGAACGCCTTGTACTCCTGACCGTCATCGCCGAGGAAGAGGCTGCCGTCGGTCAGGACCCCGTCCACGTCGAAGATCACCAACCGGACCTGGCTTGCCCGCCCGAGAATATCCTGCATGTCAGAAGGTCTTGCTCAGCTCCAATGCGAACAGGTGGGCGTTGCCCTCGTAATTGCCGTTGATGGCGTCGGTGCCGTTGATTTCTTTCCCGAGATCCGCCACCGGGGTATAGGTGTTGCTGCTCCGGTAGTGTCGGTCCTTGAACTTCACGTACATGTAGCCGACGTCAAGGGCCCAACCCTGACCCAGATCCTGACCGACACCGAAGCTGAAGAGATGGCGATCGTTGTCGGGTACGCGGGCACTGTAGTGGTCCTTTTTCTGCCCCGTCTCGTCGAAGGCATAGCCGCAGCGTAGCTGGGTGCCGGGTAGGACATCATAGGTCAGGCCCAGACGGTAGGCGTTAGTATCTTCCCACGCATTGACCTCGGAGAACAGGGTCCTGCCGGTGGCCCTGCTCTTGATCTCGATCCGGTCGAACTCGCTCCAGCCGATCCGGGTCCAGTCGAACTCGACCGCCAACCTATCGGTGAACGCATAGCGGGCGCCGAGTTGCAGACGCCAGGGCAGATTGAGGTCCAGCTTTGCCGCCTGGGCCACCGGTAAGCCGGAGCCCGGTTTTATCGTGCCCAGGAAGGCGAGCGTGGAATTCAGGGGCTTATAGTGTCCCGTCAGTTTCGAGGTAGAGGAGGAGTGATAGACGGCACCGAAACTCCACGCGCCACGGCGATACAGGACGCTGGCATTCCAGCCCCAACCGTCGCCGTCCCCGCTCATGCCGGTCAGCTGAGAATCGAGCCGTGCGGAGTTGGTCTTATAGTAGTCCAGACCGGCCGCCACACTGAGATCCTCGTTCACCTTGTAGACCAGCGTCGGAACCAAGGCCACGGTTTCCAATTTGCTGTTCGTCGGGTGGGCACCGAAGGGTAGCGGCAGGGTGACGCCCGGGGCCACCGTAACCGGCGCCGCCCCACTCAGCTTGGGAAAGGTCCCGGTTTCCCAACGGGTCTCCAATCCGAACGGGGCACTGATACCCAGGCCGATCCGCCAGCGGTCATGGACCCGGATGGCGGCCTGGAACAGGGGGGCGGTGACCCAGTCGGCACCGGCGCCGTCATGGTGTCCCGTGGCCGTGTCGACGCTGAAGCTCGGCCCGATGAAGAGGGCCCCCAGAGAGACGCTCGTCCGGTCGTGGAACCCCATGGCGGCGGGGTTGTAGGCGAATGCTCCCTTTTCTTCCGGGTTTGCGACCACCGCATTGGACATGGCGGTCCCCAGGGCGGAGGCCTCCGGGATGGAAAAGCCCGAGGCCATTGCGGCCGTCGCTCCCAATTGCAGACAAAGCCCGCCCACAAGCCCACCCAGCATAGCCGCTTGAGTCCGGCGGAACGCCGACGATTGCCTCATGATTCATCACCTCTTCATTATCGTTATGGGTTGTCCCGGCGCCGGGCATATGATGCCGTAACCGTTTGCCGCCTCGGCAACGCGGGTGCTTCCATGAACTCCCGCCTCACCGCATTCCGCCTACCCTACATGCAGGACGCTACCCTCATCAACCCTTCCGATGAGGGTGTGAAAATACTCCCAGTCGAAGGCCGCTCCCGGATCCGTCTTACGGCCGGGCGCGATGTCACTGTGGCCGACGATGCGTTCCAAGCCGATGTCCGGGAAACGGGCCCGGATAGCCTGAGTCGCTTGGGCCAGTACCCGATACTGGATCTCCGCGTAGGGAACCTCATCCGTACCCTCCAGCTCGATCCCAATGGCGAAATCGTTGCACGCCGCGCGGCCCGCGAAGCGCGAAACCCCCGCGTGCCAGGCGCGCTTGTAAAGATCCACGTACTGAATCAACTCGCCGTCGCGGCGGATGAGCAGATGGGAGGAGACGCGCAGCCCGGCGATGGCCCGAAAACAGGGATGGGCCTCCGGGTCCAGGCGGTTCTGAAACAGATCATCGATCCAGGGGCCACCGAACACCCCGGGCGGCAAGCTGATGCCGTGAATCACCAGCAGCTCCACGGCCACGCCCGGGGGACGTTCATCCCAGTTCGGGCAAGGCGCGCGCCGGGCTTGGGGCAACCAGCCGTCGGGCATGTTCAGTCCCTCAATGTTCGGGGAGCGGTGATGGGCAAGTTTCAAACGGGAACCTGTTCGATCCCGAAGCCCAGGGACAGGGCTGAACGCGCCCTAACCCAACCCGCCGGACTCGTCCCGACGCAGGAGGGATCTCGCCAAATAACCCCGGACCGCGCTACCACTACCGGGGGACTTCCAGATCCGAGTCGAATAGGATACAAGTTTCCCATACTCAATCCAAGCCGGACTATCCCACCGCCATGAAATAGCCTTAACCAGTCGCCAGCCTTCAGCTATTCCGCAGCCCACAGCCTTGGCCTCATCGAGTTGGGTAGGTCCGTGGCCGGGCCGGGCCTATCCTACACCGCCGACGACTGGTCGGTGTGGCTCGCTGTGCTTACTGCCCATCCAGGATTCTGGTTTTGTACCCTACTGAATCATGCTACTCCCGAGCCGAGCTGCAACGGGAAGTGGCGTCGGGTAACCGGCGGCAGTAACATTTTATTATCTTATCCCCAATAGAAAGCACGAGGAACCAACCGTGGATATAAAGGCAATCGTGGAGAGCAACGATACCCTACCAGGTCGCACATTCGATTTGATTGTGCAAGCCTTGATCCTGTTCTCTGTCATCACCTTTTCCATCGAAACCTTGCCCGATCTCGATGCCGGCACCAGAAAATTGCTTGAGGTTACGGAAGTCATCATAGCAATCATCTTTACCTGTGAATATTTCCTCAGGCTGTATGTGGCGGAGCGCAAGATGAGTTATGCCCTGAGCTTTTACGGGCTCATCGATCTGATCGCCATCGTTCCCTTTTATCTTTTACCCGGCGTCGACCTGCGGTCGTTAAGGATGTTTCGTCTGTTAAGCCTGTTTCGGTTGATGAAGCTGCTCCGATACAACAAGGCCATACATCAATTATCAAGGGCGCTTACCATCGCCAGAGAAGAGATTATCCTATTCAGCCTGATCACCCTCATGCTGTTATACCTGTCGGCCGTCGGGATCTATTATTTCGAAAATGAGGCCCAACCCGAGACCTTCAAAAGCATCTTCCACAGCCTATGGTGGGCCGTCGCCACTTTGTCAACGGTGGGTTATGGTGATATGTATCCGATAACGATAGGCGGCAAGCTATTTACCTTTATCATATTAATGCTTGGTCTATGTATCGTCGCCATTCCGACAGGATTGCTGGCATCCGCGCTGTCAAGGGTCAAACTGGAAGACCACGAGAAGGAATCGACCGCTTTGGATGACAAGCCATAATCACCGCCGAGTAGTCGTCAAAAGGGTAGTGTCAGCGGCCAAGGGTTCATGACGCTGGAGCGTGGGAGCCAGCCGAAAACCTTGCGATCAATTTGATGGACGCTTGCTTTGCCCATCCTACGAACTCGCATCGACCGTAGGATGCGGTGAGCGCAGTAGGTCTTACAGGATGGCACCGCGAGATGGCGCGAACCGCATCAATGATGCGGTGAGCCCGCGTAGGTCGGGTAAGGCGCGCCTGCTATGAAGCTGCATTGGCCGCGGTGATTGTAGCGCTCGTTCCCACGCTCCAGCGTGGGAACGCCGTCTTGTCCGCTCCAGCGGACTCAGCTCCTCTGTGCTCATAGGCGTCGGCTGTTAGCCTATCGAGGCGCTTAATCGACGCTGGAGCGCCAGATCCCTGCGCTCGTTCCCACGCTCCAGCGTGGGAACGTCGTCTTGTCCGCTCCAGCGGACTCAGCGCTGAAGGCGGGATGCGCTGCGCTTTCCCGCCCTACGGTCCTGTCATCCCGAGCGTAGCGAGGGATCTTCAAACCCAACTCACACCGAGGATTCATCCTAGTGGTATTGATTAGGCACAAGATCCCTCCTCCATCGGGACAAGGATTTCTCGCTAGGCTTGAAATGACAAGGGGAGCCAGCCGACACCCGGAAGCCCTCTGCCTCTTAAAGGGTTCAAATTACACAACCGGTTGCTTTATATCATTGTCCGGTTGATCTGACGTCCCCCCGTCATGCCGGGCCTGCGCATCCTCCAGTAATGCCGTCATGCCTTTGCCTGCGGTTTTCTCAATCGCGCTGGACGGCAGACCTAGATCCTGACAGGCCCGATACCATAATTGCAGGCGCTTAAAAATAGTCGTTTTATGATCTGCTAAAAAATCTGCTGCCAAACCCATGACCAAGCTGAATAACAATGCCCCAACTGCCATCACAACCAGAACAGGCAACAACTCAGCATTCGTCCTGGGCTCCATGACCATACCCATGATTGCAGCTGTGAATGTGCCTACGAGTGCGATGATTTCACCTGCTACTGCTACTGCGCCTGCAAGTGCAAGCGAGGCTACGACCAAGGCTGCGATTATGCCTACGACTGTGCCTTTGACTATGACTAAACCTGCGATAAAAGCTATGACTGCGGCTGCGACTACTGTTGCGGCTGTGCTCGCGATTTTGCTTACAAGTACGAATACCCCATCCGCTTGAATGTCACTCATCTCTATACCGAACCGGCTGACCAATTGGCAGGCCAGGCTGTCGGCTGCTGCCGTCCACTTGGATTTGAAAAAGCCGACAATCGTCTGGCGGGATGAAGATTTATCGACAACCAAGATGTCCCATAGACCTTTTGCTACCGCCGGCTCCTCGGATATCCCCCGCTTATGCAGGGTTTCCTGCAAGAGCTCGGCGAGGAAACCCATGGCCTCGTCCGACCCCTGTAGATTGCCGATGCCTAGCTTCCAGGTATTGGCAATGGAATGTCCACTGCGCTGTTCCGTTTCATTCGTCGAGAAGCGGCGGCTGATGGTCTGGGCCTGTAAGAGCTCCAGGTAGGATTTGTGGGCGAATTTAAAATTCCCGTCCTTGGTCGGATCCGTAACCAGCAAGCCGCAAGAACGCACGTCGGTATTGATTGCGTGCATGATCTCAGATCGCTTGGTTTGCCATTCGCGGCGCGCTGTACTGCGGAGTGGATGGGAATCCTCATTCCCTACCGCCCCCACGCTTTGGGACACCGTATCGGGGATTGCGGCGACCAACCGGTCCACGGCCTCCTCTAGTTGGTGTCCATCGATCTGATTGGGCAGATTCTTGGCCGCCATATAGGCGGCGATTCCGGTCATGAAATAGTGTCGCTCGGCACTGTTCAGTATCATGAAGGGGCGTTCGTCCTGTTTTCCCTGCTGGCGTTTCAGGGTTTGGCGGATGAAGAGATCGATCACCAGGGCCGAGTCGATATGGCGGCGCTCGGACAGCTGTTCCTGTCGCCATAGCAGGGACACGGCATACAACAAGGAGGGTCGCGCCACTACCTCATGAAATTTCCCGTCCCGCCGCGCCAGCTCCAGGATCTCGGTGCGGGTGGAAGCGTCCGCCTTGCGCAGGCTATCGGCAATCTGGTCGAGATTGAAAGGGGCCAGATAGAGGGTGTGGGTCTGTTCCGCGTTGCCCAGGGCGCGCCTGAACTCCTTGCTACCGAGAAAGAAATTGGGGCGCCCGGTGACTATGATCTTTGCTTCCGGGTAATTCAGACGCCATAGGGTGCGGAAGTGATTGATCCGGGCCTCGGTATCGCCGCTCAGATCCATTTCGTCGAACCCATCGAAGATCAACAACAGGCGTCCAGCCAGATGTAAATGGAGCAAGGCTTGAACGCTGATATCATAGTGATAGGCCCAGGTTGCCAATAATTCCTCCGGCGTCAGGGTGCGCAGATTCTTGCCCCGCAGCTCGATCAGGACAGGGATCCGGACATCGGCTCCGGTTTCGGCTTGTTTGATAAGGTGATAACAGAGCAGGAGTGAAGCCGTGCTCTTGCCCTGGCCGTATTCGCCTAACAGGGCCAATTGACGTTGGGTATTAGCTTGCAGCCAGTCATGGATGAATGCCTCCAGGGTCTGGTCCCGGATCTTGTTTTTCTCGCTTTCCAGGCGATAGGACGACGGGGTGTAAACATCCTGCAAGGTCAGATCGCTGTCCGTCAGCCGGGCGCGTTCGACCCGGTAGCGGATGTCCTCGAAATAATTCGAGAAATCCACTGAATCTACCAGCAATGCCGCTTCACTGGTATAGGTAAGGCTGCAATCCGCAAAGGTCTCCTCAGGCGCGGGGGCCTGGTCTTTCAAGGCCACAATCAGCTCGATCCCGGCTCGACCTTGGTTGTCTGCGACCTTGCGTGCATAGTCCACCAATTCGGACAGGTCTTGCGGGGCCTGGTGATAACAGGCCAGCACCGCCAGTGCGCCGGTGTGCTTTTCTTCGCCCAGCCAGCAGTTATGGGCCGGGTCGTATTCGCCCTCGAATCGATAGCTACGGTTGCGTAACAGCCACAATTGGCGGGCCCGTTCGTGCCAGACCAGGGATTCTGGCCGTTCCAACAGGTCGGGGTCCGGTTCGGCAGCCCCCTGATAGGGCGCCCGTCTTTGCCGGGCTTCCGGTCTGGGACTGAGCAGCAGTTTGATGTCCCGCAACACACTGGCGGCTTCGCGGTTCTGCTCCTGTTCGTGCTGCGCCAGGCTCTTGCGGCCTGTCCAGGCGGTGAAGACCCGGACATAGGCATAAACCAGGCTGCCGAATAGAAGGACGATCAACACCGCTTCCAGGGGGGTCAAGGATGGCGGTGCGGACCAGGGGGTCAGCTCGAAAAGCTTGAGCAATATAAACAGCGGGCCGCCGACGATGGAGGTATTGAACGACAGGCCGCCCAGGATCAATATCCCGAAACCCAGGAGGGCGGAAAAGCCGGAAAAGGCAAAGCGTTCTCGGGTATAGCGATCTCGCTTCCACCAGAAATAAAAGGCCCACAATCCCATGCCGCCGGCGGCTACCAGCAAGACGAGTAAAAACCAGTCGAGCAGTGACATTAGTTCGGTTTCCTATGGTCAATAAGTGGTCTCATGGCGCTCATTACCAGGCCCACGCGGGCCTCTCATCGGGTGTAGGATAGGGTGAGCCCGTAGCCCGTAGGGCGGATAAGGCCAGGCCCCGTCCCGACGCAGGAGGGAGCCTGGCCGCCATCCGCCGCTGATGCCATCCGCCGTTGATGGATTGTCACCATCCGATCAGAAAACCACGGAAGGCGGGATGCGCTGCGCTTTCCCGCCCTACCCTTTTGCGACACCCTCCAAGGGGGCGAGGGAGCCGGGTAGGATGGGCAAAGCGGAGCGTCCGAGCAATAGGGTCGCGGGCTTTGTCATGGCATGAAGCCCTGCAAACCAGGGTTCCCCATAGAGAGATAAAGCGAAGCGTGCCCATCAAATCCTGAGAGACTGTCTAAAAAGGGACCGTAGGCCGTAGGCTGGGTTACGGCCAGGGACGGCCAAAACCCAGCAATAACCACAGCTGGGGTTCGTTCTTCACCCCAGCCTACCGATTTAAAATCGATAGGCTAGTTTTTAGACAGCCTCTAAGAGGCCGCCTAAAAACCAGCCCATTGATTTTGCTTGATATGGAGTGACCAATCCGATCGAAATAAAGCCCTTGATCCCCCCTCTCCCCAGCCCTCTCCCCCAAGGAGGGTGTCGCAACAGCCCCGCTCCCGGTCTCTGGTTCCCAGGCCGCGCATGGGAACGAGAAAAATAAGCATGACTGATGACCATTTGGAGCGGCAACTCGGCATTCAGGTTCTAGCCGGTAACCAGAAGAGCCGACAAAATGTCAGCGGTCCCAGGAGCCGACAGGATGTCGGCGGTCCCAGGGGCCGATAAAGTGTCGTCGGTCCCGGGGGCCGACAGGATGTCGGCGGTCCTGGGGGGCGACAAAGTGTCGGCGGCAACGGTCAGAGCAGATGCCTTGTGGGCCGCACCCGATAATGCCGGATCGCCGGCAGGTTTAGTTCCCGGGTATACGAATGGTGGATACCGGGTAGCGGCTTTGTTAGCTCTGCTCGTTCCCACGCTCCAGCGTGGGAACGCAGGTGTGGCCGCTCCAGCGGCCAAGGTTTCAGGACGCTGGAGCGTCAGATCCCTCCCTCCCAGGGGCCGACAGGATATCGGTGGTCCCAGGGGCCGACAGGATGTCGGCGGTCCCAGGGGCTGACAGGATGTCGGCGGTCCCAGGGACCGACAGAATGTCGGCGGTCCCAGGGGCTGACAGGATGTCGGCGGTCCCGGGCCGGCTGGGACCGCCGTCTTTCAGACGGCTTACGGACCCCATGACCAGCTGTCGGCAACGCTCAGCGCAGACGCCTTCTGGGCCGCACCAAATAACGCCGGACCGCCGGCAGGTTTAGTTCCCGGGTATACGAATGGTGGACACCGGCCCGATGCTCTCCGCGGCGCGGAGCTTCCACCTTCCCACGCAGCCCGTAGCCCGTAGGGCGGGAAAGCGCAGCGCATCCCGCCTTCAGCCTGTCCCGCAGTCGGAAACCCTGGCCCTATTGTCGCCGGATGGATCTGTTTTATCCGCAGATTACGCCGTTTTTCGCAGCTTATTCCAAGCTCAATCTGCGGGAATCTGCGTTATCTACGGATAGAAGAAATCATGTGATCTTTTGCGATGATTTGCGTTCATTCGCGGCAAAAAAAGATTCCCCTGTTATCGGTACTTCGGCACTGCGGCAGGGTTTTTACGGAAGGTTTGGCCGCTTTGATCCCCTCACCCCAACCCCTCTCCCGACGAGGGTGTCGCAAAAGCGGTGGTGTCAGCTGCCAGTCCGTGAAATTTAAACCACAGAGAACGCAGAGCATTAGCCGCTTCCTTTCTCTGTGTTCTCTGCGTTCTCTGTGGTTCGAGATGATTTTTGCGACACCCTCCGGGAGCAACCGGCTGCGGGACAGCCCGGATTGGATTGAGTATGGGAAAATCGAGCTATCGAAAGACGAACCAACCAATAACACAATTGGTCCGAATCGACGTTGGGGGCGGCTCCGCCATGTCTCCTCCGGGCAAGGCCTATTCGTCCAGGAGCAACCGCTTCGCCGCATTGACCTTGGCCGCCAGGTAGTCCGAGCCGCCTCGGTCCGGATGGAAACGCTGCATCAAGCGGCGGTGAGCGGCGCGGATCTCGCGCTTACTTGCTCCCTGCACAAGACCGAGAATCGCAAGCGCCTCTTCCGGGGTCAGCGCGGCCTTGGCCGGCGGCGGTGCGGCTCCTGCCCCGCCCGTGCGTTCCCGCCAATCGCCACCCCGGACCCGATCAAGATAGGCCTCGAGTACCGCAGCGGACTGGTCGTCTGCGCTGCGACACAGGAGCAGCAGATCTACCAGCTGCTCCGGGTTCAGCGCGGATAAACGGTGACCTTGGAAGGGTCCTTCCAGCACCAGCCCATCCATCTCGCCGCTGGCATGGTCCAGGGTCATCTCCAGGAAGCGGGTGCGGATCGAAGATGTCTGTCCGCCGGTGCCTGCCCTTGTCCCCGATCTCCCGGACAAACCCAGGGCGTGCATGGCCTGCCGGATCATCGGCAACAGCCGCAGCAGATTGAGGACTCGGATGACCACGGGAATGGCGGCGGGGAGGGCCGCGAACAGGGGATG
Organism: Candidatus Thiosymbion oneisti; assembly: GCF_004359955.1. Classification (NCBI taxonomy): domain Bacteria; kingdom Pseudomonadati; phylum Pseudomonadota; class Gammaproteobacteria; order Chromatiales; family Chromatiaceae; genus Candidatus Thiosymbion; species Candidatus Thiosymbion oneisti. Next base: position 55,535 of record NZ_SMSC01000004.1, on the reverse strand, counting down.
CAGTCGCCCGCTGACCGCCAGGAGCACCAAGACTCCCACGGCACCCCAGAGCAAGGAGCGACGCAGTAGCTTGGCAACCCGTTCCGGGGGCGTGCGTCTAAACCAATGCAGGAACCAGAGTACTGCGCCCGCCAACGCGATCAGTAGGATCAGGCGACCAAGCATCACTCAGGAAGGATCAGGCTTTGATGATCTGGCGGGCTAGGCGCAGGGCTTCGCCACCGCGCTGGTTCCCGAAGTCCTCCAATGCCGTGCGTCCCCCGGCGGCATAGACCGCGACGGCACTCAGCAGGTCGCGCAGGGTCTGCGGGCTATGTGCGTCGAAGTGACAATAGGCACCTCCGCTCAGGTGCGCAATCCGGCGGAAGCTTTGCTCCGCTCCGGGATCGGCCCCTTCCTGGAAGACGAAGGCAGGGAGACCCAAAAGACCAAGCCGTCCGGCAAGCCCGGCCAGCTCGTCTGGGTTCTCCTCGACACAGTCGCCCACGAACACCAGGGCGTTCACCCTACCGCGCCGCGACTCCTCCTCGGCATGTCGGAGCACCCGGCCAATCTGGCTGAGCCCCGCCGTGCAAGAGACACTGGTCATACAGGTATGAAGCGCAGTGGCCTCTTGGTACCAGGGCGAGCACTCAAACCCTAAAACGCCACTGTAATAACAAAGTTGGATCTCCAAGCCACCCAGCTCCGCGCTTTCGTTGAACATGGCCGCCTGGATCCGTGCCGCCCGATCCCAGGTCGGCTTGCGGCTCGCGGTGGCATCCATGGCAAAGATCAAACGACCGCGTCCGCCCACGGCAGGTACCGGCGTCTTCGCCACTTGGCGCAGAAAGGCCTCCACCTCGCCGCTGGAGGCCGAGTTCCGGATTTGTCTAGTACCTAGTTTCGACCGATGTTGCAAGTTCATAGTATCTGCTGGCTCACACGCTTGGTTCACACGCTCCAGTGCGTGGACTAGCAATATCGAGCGAAACTACGTACTAGTACCGCCGCTCATCCGGGTGTTCTCAGACACGATTTCATCTGCCTCGTCGAGGGTGTCCTCAAGATAGCGCTTGAGATCCGGAATTTCTTCTACATTCGCGGCGGTATCCGCAGTGGCCCGGAGCCAATCCGTGGGACCTGCCGCTGCCCCGGCAGTGGCTTAGTTTAAAAAATTTATGCTTGGCCGCTCACTTTCCGGCCCATTTAACGCCAGAACGCAATGGCGCCAAGACGCAAAGATTCTTTGTTCTTTCTTGGTGTCTTGGCGTCCTTGCGTCATTGCGTTTTTTCGCGAACTGAGCCACTACCGCTGCCCCGATGAGCTTTTTTGCCAGGGCCTTGCTTGCGATCTTCACCAACTATATGCTTTGCGCGATCGATAATACTCTGTTTGGCCGGCTCGATCGCTGTCTCGACCAGATTAATACCTTACGATGCGTGTCTGCACCTTTGGAGACGGACCGGCAGTGCCTTGTGTTTTGCCGCAGGTCAGGGTCGGCGTGAGTGCCTGCCTCTTAGGTCAACGGGTACGCTTCGACGGTGGGCACAAGCGTGATGACTTCCTTACCGGGTCACTCGCCGATTTCCTGGAGTTGGTGCCTGTGTGTCCCGAGATGGGCATCGGGATGGGTGTCCCACGTCCGCCGATTCGATTGGTCGGGGCTCCGGAACGACCGCGCGCCCTCGGCGTGGACGATGCCACGCTGGATGTAACGGAGCAACTCCTTTCCTTCGCCCGGCAGTGTGTCTCCTTCCGCGGAGACATCAGCGGTTACATACTGAAACAGGACTCGCCGAGCTGCGGCATGAAGGGGGTAAAGGTCCATGATCCCGAAGGTAAAACCGCCGACCGCAGGGGCATCGGCATCTTCGCCCGCGTCTTGATGGAGGCCAGACCGCTGCTGCCGGTAGTGGAGGAGACCTGGTTGAAGGATCCGGTACTATGCGCGGGCTTTCTCACCAGAGTCTTGGCGTACCACAGCCTGAGAGCCTGTCCGGCTTACGACTGTTCCACTGCGGATACGAACGCGTAAACCAGACAGGCTCTGAATTTTTCAGGGTGCCCCTATGATGGCCTTGCGGCTGATGGCCTTCCGGCGCGCTCGCCCGGCAGGGGTGAAGAACCCCCGCAGGAGGCGCTCTATATCACCACCCGCAAATTCGCCTGGTGAAGGTCTTGACACAAGCGAGGTGCGGTATCAGTTGTTTTTTGCGCCCTGGTCGATCCAGGCCTTTACCCGATCGATCTCGGCCTGGCTCGGCGTTTCGTCGTCGTCATGGGGCATCCGCAACGACGGATCCGCCCGTCCCTCCACGAGCATGATCAGGGCACTGGTGAAGCTGTCTCCCGGCTTGATGACGGGGCCGTAGGTGGTCCCCTTCATGAGGCTTTCGTAGTCGTCCATGCGCAGACCGCTGGTCTTGCTCCCTTTGCCGCCCTCGCCGTGGCAGCGCATACAGTAAGTGTCGAGGAAGGGTCTTACGTCGGCACTGTAGCTGACCGATTGCTCTCCGCAGCCCAGCAAGGTCACGGCGGGGGACAGTAGAACGAGAGTACGCGCGAGTTTATTCATCTCGTTATCTCAGTGGAATCTATGGTTTTCTGTGCCAAGTTTCAATCACTCTGTCCGTCATGTCAACGCGGGTCGTGTCGGTATCGGCCCAAAATGGTTTGTCCCCCGCAGATGTGGAGGAACAGGCTGCCGGAAGCTGGTAGCCGGCGACTATGACCAGGCGACATTGACTGCTAGACCTTTTCCACGGACGTATCGAAGCGATGAAGACACGCTGATACAGCCTTTGCCGCTGTCGTTGCAAGGGTTCGGTAGCCGGCGACGGGCAGCCAGCGACTGATGAACGAATGAGGGTTAAAACATGGGCATAATAGATGCGTTCGTCGAGACGCCGTTGGGGGCCATCGGAATCCTGGTGAAGGATGGCGTCCTGTGCGGATTGGATCTGGAGCCGGACCGGACAATCCGGGCGAGCGATGCGCTGCCGGCCATGGTCCGGGAGCAGCTGATGGCCTATTTCGAGGACGGAAGCCACGCTTTCGAGCTTCCCTTAGACCTGCAGGGAACGACCTTTCAGATCCGGGTGTGGGAGGCGTTGCGGGAGATCCCCCCTGGCTGTACGGTCACTTACGGCGCGCTGGCATGGAAGCTTGGGACTGGCGCCCGCGCCATTGGGGGGGCCTGCCGCGCCAATCCCTGTCCCATTGTCGTGCCCTGCCATCGCATCGTTGCCGGCAAGGGTCTCGGTGGCTTTGCCGGTGATTCCAGCGGTCGTAAGCTCGCAGTCAAGCGGTGGCTGCTGCGGCATGAGGGGGCACTGTCTCCCGGAACACCGCCGGTCTCGAAGCGGCTGATGCCTTGACTTAAGCGTATCGAAGCTAAAGCCATTGGTTCCTCCTCACCCCAACCCGCTTCCCCAGGAGGGTGTCGCGAAAGCCCCGCTCCCGGTCTCTGGTTCCCAGGCAGCGCATGGGAACGAGAAAAATAGGCATGACTGATGACCATTTGGACCGGCAACTCGGCATTCAGGTTCTAAACGAAATATCGGTGATCCCGGGAGCCGACAAAATGTCGGCGATCCCAGGGGCCGACAAAGTGTCGGCGGTTCCGGGGACGCTGGGAGCGCCGTCTTTCAGACGGCTTACGCACCCAATGACCAGCTGTCGGCAAGGGTCAGAGCAGACGCCTTGTGGGCCGCACCCGATAACGCCGGGCAGCCGGCAGGTTTAGTTCCCGTGTATACGCATGGTGGACACCGGCCCGATTCTCTCCGCGGCGCAGAGCAACCAGGTTCCCACGCAGCGCGTGGGAACGAGAAAGAAGACCCCTCCTGCGTCGGGACAAGTCCGGCGGGTTGGGTTAGGGCGCGTTCAGCCCTGTCACTATGCTTCGGGATCGAACAGCGCGCCTAACCCAACCTACACCCAAAGCGAGATCCGCGCGTGCAGGCTGCGCGGGGGATCATGTGGGTGTAGGTTGCGTTAAGACGCCGGCATGACCCAAGCAGACGATCAGCGCGCCTCGGTGCGTCGAAACGCAACACGTCCGGTCCCTCAAACAGCGCCGAATAACTCAGGATTGCTTTTAACCGGACAGCCTCTTAGCAACTCCCCGAGTGGATTCCTTCGTATCAACCCCTCTCATGATCGAAGATGCCGAGCAGGATCTCATCGAGCGTTTTGCCGATGCCTTGTGGATGGAGCGGGGCTTAAGCGCGAACACCCTCGCTGCCTACCAGTCCGATCTGCGGGCCTTCGCCGGCTGGCTCTCCAAGGAGCGGGGCAGGGGCCTGGCGCAAGCGCAGCGCAGCGATCTGCTGGACTATCTGACCCTGCGCTCCCGCCAGGGCCGTAAGCCTCGCTCCTCCGCCCGGCTGCTTTCCTGTCTGCGCCAGTTCTACCAGCACCTGTTGCGTCAAGGCACGATTCAAGGGGATCCCAGCGCCCGGGTGGAGGCCCCGAAGCTTGGTCGACCACTGCCCAAATCCCTCACCGAGGCCGAAGTAGAGACCCTTTTGGGGGCGCCGGATACGGACGCTCCCCGGGGGCACCGCGACCGTACCATGTTGGAGCTCCTGTACGCCACCGGGTTGCGGGTATCGGAGCTGGTGGGGTTGACGCTCCAGCAGGTAAGTTTGGTCCAGGGCGTCGTGCGGGTGACGGGGAAGGGGGGCAAGGAACGCCTGGTGCCCCTGGGTGAGGAGGCGGTATCCTGGCTGCAGGATTACCTCCAGGGACCGCGCCGGGACCTGGTGGGGGGACGCCGGTGCGATTTTCTCTTTCCCACCCACCGCAGCGACTGCATGACGCGCCAGGCCTTCTGGCAGCTCATCAAGCGCTACGCCGTGGCGGCGGGTATCAGCAAGCCCCTGTCGCCGCACACCCTCCGCCACGCCTTTGCGACCCATCTGCTCAATCACGGGGCCGACCTGCGGGTAGTACAGATGCTGTTGGGCCACAGCGACCTCTCCACCACCCAGATCTACACCCACGTGGCACGCGAGAGGCTCAAGCAGCTCCACGCCCGCCATCATCCGCGGGCCTGAACGATGCCGATTTTAGCGGTGGAACTAAATGCCTGCTTAGGCTACCGTACGGGACTTCATCGAATGGCAGGTTTTTTCGGCCGCGGCCGGTCGAGCGAATTTTCAGCTGGGGACTTGAACTATGTGGAATCATCGAATCGCTTTCTTCGCCGGTGTGATCTTGACCCTGGCGGCCTCGCCCTTACTCGCCGATGCCGATGCCAAGATCAAGGCGCGGCTCGGAAAGGTGCTGTCACCCGGGTATGAGATCGGCGGTATCAAGGAGACACCGATCAAGGGACTCTTCGAGGTCGTCGTGGGTGCGGATGTGATCTATGTGAGCGGCGACGGCAAGTACATGGTAGACGGACGTTTGATCGACTTGGCGAGTCAGAAGGACTTGACCGAGCCGCGCCGAGCTATGATCCGTAAGCAGGCCGTCGATCAGGTCGGCGAGGACCGGATGGTGATCTTCGCCCCCGATGAATACGAGCATACGATAACCGTGTTCACCGACATCGATTGCGGCTATTGCCGCAAGCTCCACCGCGAGATTGCGGACTATGGTGCCGAAGGCATCCGGGTCCGTTACCTCTTCTTTCCGCGGGCGGGCGTCGATAGCGATTCCTTCAAGAAATCGGTCTCGGTCTGGTGTGCGGACGATCGCCGCCAGGCCATGACCGACGCCAAAGCGGGCAAGCCCGTGGAAACCAAAAGCTGCGAGAATCCGGTCCAGGATCACCTGGAGCTGGGTAAGCAGCTCGGGGTCTCCGGGACGCCGGCCATCCTGCTCGAGAGCGGCGACCTGGTGCCGGGATATGTTCCGGCCAAGCGTCTGGCAGCCATGCTGAATGCAAAGGAAGGTTAGAGGCTGTCTAAAAAAGGACCGTAGGCCGTAGGCTGGGTTGCGGCCAGGGACGGCCAAAACCCAGCAATAACCTTGCCACACGGCACAATCTGCGCATTTCACTCCCTCTCCCGCCGGGAGAGAGGGCCGGGGAGAGGGGATCAAATAAAAAAACGGGGCCTGGTTAATGAACCGCTCTCGGCTAACCATTTAAAAATTTACCACTACCGGGGGAAGATTTCCTCCCGGCAAGCATTGCACTGGCCGGCAGCAATCGGAGCCGTCGTAGGGGCACAAATGATCGAGATGCTCGAACGTCCGGCCGTAAGGCGTCGGGTCCTGCCCTTTTCGGTCGAGCGCTATCACAGGCTGCGGGACTCAGGGGTCGTGCCCGTCAGGACGGAGCTGCTGAATGGGGTAATCGTCGAGAAGATGACGAAATCTCCCCGGCACACCCTCCTTGCCCATCGCCTGCTCGACCGCCTTGCGGTTGACCTGCCGCCGGGCTATCAATTGCGAAAAGAAGACCCGCTGACCCTCGCGACCTCGGAGCCCGAGCCCGACCTCGCAATCGTGCTTGGGGATATGGAGACCTACCGCGACCGCCATCCGACAAGGGCCGAGCTGACCGTGGAGATCGCAGTGAGCAATGTCGAAGTGGATCGGGCAAAGGCGGACCTCTACGCGGGAGCCGGCGTATCCGTCTACTGGCTGGTAATCGCTAACGCGGGTGCCGTAGAGGTCTATACCCAACCCCGAGCAGACGGCTATCGAAGCATGGAAACGAAGCGATCCGGGCAGGCCCTGGAAACCTGGTATGGAACCCGCATCCCGCTCGCTACCTTGTTTGCCTGAGCCTATCAGTCTTGTCCGATCTGGATCTGTTCAGCGTTATTTGGTGTTGCCCGCGAAGGCGTCGTGTTGCGTTACGCCGCGTTTGACACCCAAGCCTTCCGAGGCGTTTCCCCGCGCGGCTAACGCAACCTACGCGCAACGCGAGGTCTGCGTGTACAGGCTGCGCGGGGGTAATGTGGGTGTAAGGTTGCGTTAAGACGCTGGCACCGGCGTTACAGGAGATCAGCGAGCCTTGGTGCGTCGAACGCAACACGTCCGTCTCCCAAACAACGCCAAACAATTCAGAATTGCTCAGGACCCATCCTCCAGCGCAATCACACACCCTTGCGCCAACCGGTAGATAGCGGTCTTGCCGGGTTCGAGCCGCACCCGCGCCGAGCAGTTGTAGACGCCGAGCTCATACCCGAACCTGTGATCCCCTGGGGGCAGCTCGAAGCGACGCGCTTCTTCGGGTTGCAGCTGGAAGACCGGATGCCCGTCGATGATGAACAGCATCGGGAACAGGCTGTCACGCGGTGACGGTTCCCGGTAGACGGTAACCTGTGCCGGCGGTCCCTTGGACGCGGTGTCCCTAGGCGTGGCGCACCCGGCCAGAATCAAAAGCAGGAGTATGCCCGCAATTGGCTTCATCAGGTGTAATCCCTGGAGAACCAGACACATCGCCCGTGAATTATTCGTAGCCGTCGGGGTTTTGGGACTGCCAGCGCCAGGTATCCCGTACCATCTCCTCGATTCCCAAGTCCGCGGTCCAGTCCAGCTCCGCGCTCGCCAACCCGGGATCGGCATAGCAGATGGCGATATCCCCGGGGCGACGCCCGACGATATCGAAAGGTACCGAGCGGCCGCTGGCTCGCTCGAAGGCACGCACCATCTCCAACACACTGTAGCCGCGGCCGGTCCCCAGATTGTAGGGGACAATGCCTGGGTTCGCAGATAGCCTCTCCAGGGCCTTGAGATGGCCTTTGGCCAGATCCGTTACATGGATATAGTCCCGAACGCCGGTGCCGTCCGAGGTGTCGTAATCGTCCCCGAACACCCGCAATCGGGATCGCTTACCGACCGCTACCTGGGCGATGAACGGCATCAGGTTGTTGGGAACGCCGTTGGGGTCCTCACCGATGCGCCCGCTGCGGTGGGCGCCCACCGGGTTGAAATAGCGCAGCAATGCGATGTTCCAGGTATCGTCCGACCGATACAGGTCGTGCAGGATCTCTTCGATAAAAAGCTTGGAACGACCGTAGGGGTTGGTCGGGCAAGTAGGGAAATCCTCCCGAATCGGCACCGAGGCGGGATCGCCGTAGACGGTAGCCGACGAGCTGAACACGAGCTTTCTGATCCCGACCTTGGCCATGGCCTTACACAGGGCCAAGGTACCGCCAACATTGTTCTCATAGTATTCCAATGGGATCTGCACGGATTCACCGACCGCCTTGCGTCCGGCAAAGTGGACGACGGCATCGAACCCCCGATCCCGGAACAGGGCATCGAGGGTCATGCGGTCACGCAGGTCGGCACGCACGAAGTCGGGCTCGCGGCCCGTGATCTCGGATACCCGACGCAAGGCTGCTTGCTTGCTGTTGCTGAGGTTGTCGATGACCGTTACCTGGTAACCGGCCGCCAACAGCTCCACACAGGTATGGCTCCCGATGTAACCCGCCCCGCCGGTCACCAAGATATGCATGTGTCCTCCTACCACGGAAAAACTCAATGGCTCTTTATGGATTCCGGGCTGCTTTGGAGTGCGCCGGCAAAGCGGCGCGACCGAATCGAACCTCAACGACGGGGGATACCAACGGTGCTTGCCAAGAACCTGGGCATCGGGCTCCACACGCGCCGCGGCGACGGCGCTTTCCCCTGGCCGCAACGCCTTGCTGGGGATAGATGCGTCGCCAAATCCAAAGCGGCGGCGGGTTTGCAGTGTACATGCTGGTATCCCCGGTTACACCAGGTACCGCGGGTTTCTACCAATGCCGGGATAAAGTCGCCGCCTGCCTGGCGCCTGCCTGCAGCAGGCAGGGCAGACAGGCCGCACTCCAAAGTTTCCGCTGGACCGCTCCGGTTCGCTGCCTGCCTGTGCGTCCCTGCACGCAGACAGATGCTCATCACACTCGACGGTCGTGCCGAGGATGGAGGATAGAACAGTCTGGAATCCATAAAGAGCCAACCCAATTATGCTGAGGCATCGGTGCCTGATTTATCCAGAGTTCCCCACAGCCGGAGACGCACCCGCAAACGCCGCAGCAAATCGGAGTCCAAGGTGTCGGGCAAGAGCACCATCGCGCAGGAGCGCCAACGTCCGCAGCGCAGATTCAGCACCAAGAGTCCGGGCGTCACAAAGGTGGACGGCAACAGCCGAGCCTCGACCTGCTTACCGGATACCAGGGTCAGGGTCCAGGTTCCGTCCGGCTCCCAAATCGCCTCCCGCCCTGCCCAGGGAACCAAGAACAGGACCTGCGTCCCTATCGTATTGACCAGGCTCGTGAACACCAGGATAGCGAGCCCGCTGCGCCAATACCAATCCAAGGGAAGCGCGACGACGACGGACAAGGCCGCACCGTGGGTTACCAGCAGGAATACCGCCAGAACACGGGAAGGCCGGGGCCTGATCCTAAGCGGTGGCAGTTCCCGATTTTCGCTCATAGCCGGTCGATCCCATAGGCCAAACGCCGGCCCGTAAAACCCATTTTTCCGCTGTTATCGCAGAATCCGGGGCATCATAGAGATCCGTGGTGCCCAATGATATATGTTCACATACGGAGCGAAACGATCCTGAATGATTTGGCATTGTCTGGAGGGAAAAGATCCCTCCTGCGTCGGGACAGGGTTTGACGTGTTGCGTTCGACGCACAAAGGCTCACTGATCTCCTGTGGTGTCAGTGCCGGCGTCTTAACGCAACCTACACCCATATTACTCCCCGCGCGGCCTGCCCGCGCGGACCTCGCGTTGGGTGTAGGTTGGGTTAGGCGCGCTGTCCGATCCCGAAGCACAGCGACAGGGTCGAACGCGCCGTAACCCAACACGTCAGATCCCACAACCAACGCCAAATAACCCAGGATTGCGCCCGGACGGGCACGGCGTCGAACGCGGCGTATTTCTCGTTCCCACGCGCTGCGTGGGAACGAGAGAACTTTAATCCGCAGATTACGCAGATTTTCACAGATGGAAACGAAATAATCTGCGTAATCTGTGGATAAAAAAGGGTTTTGTCGGGAACTCAGACCTAGGTTTCTGATGTAGGCAAAGCCCACTTGCCTGGCGGCGGACAGACGCAGAGGGCGCGGAGTTTTCGATCAGGCGTTAACATGGCCGTCATGGTTGCTCACCGACCGCTGGTCTCCATCGTCGCCGCAATGTCCGAGAATCGGGTCATCGGCTGCCGTAACCGCCTGCCCTGGCACCTCCCCGCCGATCTCGCCCACTTCAAGGGTCTGACCCTGAACAAACCCATCGTCATGGGGCGACGGACCTGGGAATCCCTACCCGGACCGCTTCCGCAACGCACCCACATCGTGGTCACCCGCGACCCTTCCTACCGGGCCCAGGGTTGCATCCTGGCAGGCTCGCCGACGGAGGCCATCGCCGCCACGGGGCCTGCCCCGGAGCTGATGGTGGTTGGCGGGGCCGGTATCTACCGGGATATGCTCCCCCTGGCCCGGCGCATGTATCTGACCCTGGTGGCCGCGACATTAGAAGGGGATGCCTTCTTCCCGGATTGGGACCGGGCCTGCTGGCGCGAGATTACCCGCAAGGAGCGGCGGCGCGATGAGCGCAACCGCTACGACCTGGCCTTTGTGACCTTGGAAAGGTCCCCGTAGGATGTAGATGCATCTATTGGTTTCCTGCTCAATCGTTGTAATAGTTTCCGCCCACGTGACTGGACAGCGGGGCTACCGTTTCTCATTTGGTTTTTTATGATTTCGATCACTTCATTCAATAGGGAGCAATTTCTATCTGCGAAAATGGCTAATGATTCCATTGCAGATACCTTTACAATTTTACTTTTATGCAGCAAGCACTTCTTCAATGCTCCTATTATCTCATTTTCTTCATTCTCGGTATATTCAAGACGCGGAGCAAGTCGTTACCTACCCGGCGTAAGCGGTCCGGGACGCGGTCGATCAGCTTCAGAGACTGTCTAGGAACTCCCTTGCCGTAGATGGCTTATGGCATTGCGCTACCCGTTAGGGTTTTATCACTACCCGGTTGCGGTGTTGGATTGATGCGCTATTCTTCGTGTCTTTGTGGCTTGGTGTGAGAAAGACGAACATCACGCAAAGCCACAAAGGGACACTAAGAGACTGCCTTTTTAGACAGTCTCTCAGCCGGCAGGGGTCGATTGCGATGGCAATGCCGGCCATCAGGTCTCTCTCTTGAATTTTCGGTCCGCGCATGAACACGAAATAGACGCATCATCGATTAGCGTCCATTTGCGTTCATTTGTGGACTCCATATCGCAGTCGGATCTTCCGCAGGCACGGTGTTGATAGGCACAGCCCACCCTACGGGCTATATGCAAAAGCGGTTGTCGGCGCGCCGAGCAACGCCCGTGCTGTCACGGTATCCCGACCGATCTGTGCCTGGAGCTCCTCGCAGGACCCGAACTTCTTTTCATCCCGCAGCTTGCGTCGAAACTCGACTTCGAGATGCCGGCCGTAGAGGTTGCCCGTAAAGTCGAACAGATGGACCTCGAGCAGATACCGGGCGCTCCCGTCCACCGTCGGTCGGGTCCCCAGATTCGCTACCCCCGGCCAGGGTCGGTCCGCAATGCCTCCAACCATCACCGCATAGACGCCGCGGAGGGGACTTACCCGTCGGTGCAGGTTCAGGTTCGCGGTCGGAAAACCAATATCCCGCCCGCGCTTGTCGCCCTGTACTACACGCCCGCAGATGCGGTAGGTCCGGCCCAGCAGGCGCCGGGCAAACTCGAAGTCCCCCCGCGCCAAGGCCTCGCGGATGCGGGTGCTGCTCACCCGCTCGTCGCCGTGGGTTATGGTGTGCAGGTCCTCGACGCTAAAGCCGTGCTCCCGGCCCATCTCCCGGAGTAGCCGGAAGTCCCCCGCCCGGCCATGACCAAAGCGGAAATCGTCGCCGACCAGCAGATACCGGGCACCTAGTCCGTCCACCAGCAATTCCTGCACGAACTCCCGCGCCTCCATCCGGGCCAGCTTGGGACCGAATCTGAGCAACATCGCCTGCTCGACACCACAGTCCGCCAGGGCGGTGAGCTTCTCACGCAACCGGGTAAGACGCGCCGGCGCCGCGTCCGGCGCGAAGTATTCCATGGCCTGGGGCTCGAAGGTAATCACCATGGCCGGCAGTCGCAGCGCCCGCCCCTGTGCCAGCAGGCGCCCGAACACCGCCTTGTGCCCTAGATGCACCCCGTCGAAGTTGCCGATGGTGACGACCGTACCGCGCGGCCGAGGTACCAGGTTGTGCAATCCGCGAATGACCTTCATGGGAGAGAGCGCACCGTAAAAAAATACGCGCCGGAGGCATCCCTTCTCCGCCATTCCCCGCCGGGGTCGCTGGAACGGGATATGGATGAGGGCTCGGCCGCAGGAGATTCAATTATAAGCAGCCGTCGGTTGTCTTTCCTAACCAGGCCAGGAAACCAGGGGGCATTCACAATTGAGCTAACTCATCATGAAAATCAAGCCCAATCGGCGGGATGCGCTGCGCTTTCCCGCCCTACGTGGGCTTCGCCCCCTCTCCCACCGAGGGTGTCGCAAAAACGGTGGCGTCAGCTGCCAGTCTGTGAAGTTTAAACCACAGAGGACACCGAGAACGCAGAGAATTGGCCCGTGCCTTTCTCTGTGTTCTCGGTGTCCTCTGTGGTTCGAAACGACTTTTGTGACACCCTCCCACGGGGAGAAACCGATTTTTTCCTAGAGGAAAATTTGGCTCAAACTCGGATCGTGCCGATAGCCATGTCACCCGCGGGTTGTAACCGCGGCGCGGTTATCCGTAAAAATCCCTCAGTGTCTGGGCCTGCCGCGCCGGCAGGTACTCTAACCAGCCGGGCCGATGGTGCACCAGGATTGAACCTAGGGCCAACAGCAAGGCGGCGATAACCGCAAGCCTGCGCAGGCGCCACAGTGTATGCATGGTCGGCAAAGACCAGGGCCTTTCTTCACTGTAATCTAACCTGGCCTTATAGGAGGCAACCGCGTTGCCCGCCAGCAAGAGCATAATGAGGCCGGTTATGGCAATCATCAGACTTGCCCAATGCTAGGGTTCGAGCCTTGACCAGTCCAGGATAAACAGATACTCCAACCAGAATGATACGGCGGGCCAATCAGGAAGGCTCGATAAAGGCTTGGCACCGAGCAAGCAGACGAGGGATACGCCGAACCAGAGGATACCCAGACCAATCAGCACCAGTTGTGCCGGGTTGGTCCAGGGCCAGCATAGATCACGTTGTCTCCGCTCGCTACGGTCATCGGTCGGCAAGGGACGCAGTAAAAATGCCAAGGGCCAATAAAACCAACAGGTGGATTTGATGTTCAGGCGGTAAAGAAAGACCGGTATGAACCAGATCGGTATGACAAGGAAAAACAAGAGCTTCCTTACTTTATCTCTTCTCTTGAATTCATTAATCACACCGTTCAGAGTAAATTTTTCATGGTGTTTCCCGATACCCGGCACCAGCTCCGCGGGAGTTGCGGTATCGATGATGAAGTTGTTTTCCAGCCAATTTTCGGGTAGGGATCGGATGCCATCGAACAAGAGAAAGCGCAGGGTTGCCGCCAGTCGGATCATGACGGTCCTTACCGCGAACCCAACTCCAGCCCCAACCCTAGCCTCAACCACCCCAGCCACAGCCACAGCCACAGCCTGAGCCATAGCCATAGCCCCAACCGCAGCCACAGCCCCAGCCCCAGCCCCAGCCCCAGCCACAAAGCCCAGCGAGGTGCCGATCATTCCTAAGGATGCGGCGGATAGAAACAGCTCCAGGCCGGTTTGGTCTGCAGGCCAGGCATGCGCCAGCTGGCTGGAGACCCACCAACTGACGGCGAAGCCGAGCACGGCCACAACGCCGATCAATACGCCTTTCCTGGCACGGGACCAGTTTTCATCGTCTTCAAAACCGAACCAATCCCGCTGGAACCAATCGACACCGGCAGCGATGGATCTCTTTGAGCGGAGTAACAAGAGTGGCGCCACCAACAGGCTGGTAACCAGATGGAGATGGGTATCGAAAACAATCGCAATACCCCAGTAGAGGGCAAGGGCAAAGACCGTCTCGGCAATCGCCAAGACCGAGGGCTGTCTTGCCTCACGGGATTCCGGCGTAGACCACCAGACAAAGCATTGCTGTTTCTCGGTCATGGGTGTTCGAGCTTCAAGGGTCATTGGGAGCTCGCGTAGGGCGGAAAAGCGCAGCGCATCCCGCCAGAAGCCTCCGCGGCGCGGAGCGATCAGGTTCCCACGCGGCGCGTGGGAACCAGAGAACCAACCGCTGTCATCCCGAGCGTAGCGAGGGATCTTTAGCGATAAGACAACCCCTAAAGTTACAAGATTTCTCGCTTCGCTCGAAATGACAACCAGAAAAATTACATGAAGTGTGATACTAGTCCGTGAAGTTTAAACCACAGAGAACACAGAGAACGCAGAGAAAGGTACAGGCCAATTCTCTGTGTCCTCTGTGGTTCGAAACGATTTTTGCGACACCCTCTCACGGGAGAAACCGATTTTTTCCTAGAGGAAAATTCGGCTCAAACTCGGATAGCCGGATTGATGGGCAGGCTTCGCTTCGAGCATCCTGCAAGGGACCGTGGTCTGGAAACCGCCGCAAAATGACCGAAGCCCCGGACCATCCTGCTGGGCGCTCGCTTTGCCCATCCTACCTGGCTGGTACAACTGCGTACAAAATCCGGAAACAACATTAAGAACCACGTAAGAACCAAGAATCGACACGAAAATTCGTGTGGATTCGTGTTCATTCGTGGTTCGAAATGACTTTTGCAACATCCTCCCTCCGGGAGAGGGCGGGGGTGAGGGGGAAATTCAAAAGCTCGGATTGTGCCGTGTGGCAGTATACTTGGCTGGTGCGGCCGCTAAGGCGCCGAGAAATGCCTGATGCGGACGCCGAAGGCCAGCAGTGACAGCGCATAGGCCACGCCACCGGCCAGGATCCAGATCAGGAGTTTCAGGACCCGCTCCCAGGTCCCCATGGCGAGCCACGGGGCCATTTCCCCACTACCCCACCAGACCACGAGACCCATGACCATGCCGGCACCCAGGCCACGTACCAGGAGTGCATGCCAGCCACCTCCGGGTCGATAAATACCCTCGCGCAGCAGGCCACGTAGCAGAAGGCCGGCATTGGCAACGGCGGAGAGCGTGGTCGCAAGCGCCAGGCCCGTGTGGCCCAGGGGGAACATCAGCAGCAGGCTGAAGGCGACGTTGACGACCATCGCGATCACGGCGATCCGGACCGGGGTCTTCATATCCTGGCGCGCATAAAAACCCGGCGCCAGGACCTTGATGCCCATAAAGGCGACCAATCCCAACGCATAGGCCATGAGCGCCTGCGCGGCCATGTTCACGTCCTCGCCGGTGAACTCACCGGAGTGGAACAAGGCCGCCATCATGGGACCGGCCAACACCAGCAGCCCCATCGCGGCGGGCACCCCCAGCAGCAGCACCCAGCGCAGGGCCCAATCCAGGGTGCGGGAGAAGGCCTCGGGTGACTGCTCGGCGTGTTTCTGGGACAGCTTGGGCAGGATGACGGTCCCCAAGGCCACGCCCAGGATGCCTAAGGGAAACTCCATGAGCCGATCGCCGTAGTAGAGCCAGGTGATACTCCCGGTAACCAGGAAGGAGGCCAGCAGGGTGTTCAACAGCAAGCCGATCTGGGTCACCGAGACCCCGAACAGGGCCGGGACCATGAGCTTGATGACGCGCCGCACCCCGGCGTCCTGAAAGTTGACCCGGGGTCGCGGCAGCATCCCGATCCGCCACAAAAACGGGAGCTGGAAGGCAAGCTGTGCGACGCCTGCGATAAAGACCCCCCAAGCCAGCGCGAAGATGGGCCGCTCCATTTCCGGGGCCAGCAGGAGGGCGCACAGGATCAGGGCGATATTGAGCAGGACCGGCGTGAAAGCGGGTACGCCGAACCGCTCGTAGGTGTTGAGAATACCGCCGGCAAACGCCGTCAGGGAGATGAACATCAAATAGGGGAAGGTCAGGCGCAACATCTCCGTGGCCATCGCCTGTTTGCTGACCTCGCCTGAGAAACCGGGGGCGAAAATCAGGATCAGCACCGGGGCCCCGAGCACGCCCAAAAAGGTCACGCCCAGCAGCACCGCCCCGAAGCTGCCGGCCATATCGTCCACAAAACCTTTGAGCTCCAGGGTGCCGTGCTTGGTCTTGTAGGCATTGAGCACGGGTACGAAGGCCATGGAGAAGGCCCCTTCGGCGAACAGCCGGCGCATGAAGTTAGGGATCTTGAAGGCGACGAAGAAGGCGTCGGTTCCGGCGTCGGCACCGAACACCCGGGCCACCACCAGGTCGCGCACGAACCCCATAATGCGGGACAGAAAGGTATTACCACCGACCTTGGCGATAGATTCAGCGAGGGAAGCCAATGTTCCGCTCCGACAAAAGATAAAATTATACCCGTCGCCTAATCTTAAGCGCGGGCGATTGCAAGGAATATATCGTGCTGACGAAGTGCAGCGAAGAAGGATCGTAGGCGTAGCCCACCGGGTAGCGCGGCATTGGTGGGCACAGCCTACCCTACGAGCTACCGCTGCGGGAATCCTGGTTTCGATCTCCCATCTCAGCAGGCATAATTCGGGGTTGGAAAATATCACCCAGGACTACCTTTATGCCCAGCTTCCATGTCTTTCTGTCCCACAACAACAAGGACAGATCCGCCATCCGGGCACTCAAGCGGGCCCTGGCCGAACGGGGGCTCAAGTGTTGGCTCGACGAGGAGCAACTGCGCCCCGGATCGCCCTGGCAGGATCTGCTAGCGCAGGGCATCAAGGACAGCGGCAGTGTGGCGGTCTGTGTCGCCGCCGATGGCCTAGGTCCCTGGGAAGACGAAGAGATGCAGTCCGCGCTGCACCTTGCCGTCAAGGACTGCCATCCGATCATCCCGGTCTTGCTGCCGGGGGCCCCGGCCGCGCCCGAGCTGCCCCTATTCCTAGGCAACTGTACCTGGGTCGATCTGCGCGAGGGACTCAATCCGGAGGGTATCGCCACGCTTATCTGGGGCATCATGGCTCCCAGAATAGTCAATCTCACCATCGGAGGCTTTCGGAGCTTCCGTGAGCTGAAGCTCGAGGGTTTGGGGCGAGTCAACCTGATCACCGGCCGCAATAATACAGGGAAATCCTCGCTATTAGAGGCAGTGCGTATCCTAGCGTCGGATTTCCCTCCGGCGACGATTCAGGACATTTTGATTAAGCGCGAGGAGAATGTCTTCGATACGGATGAACCGAGCAAGCAGGGCTATCCCGAAGTTGCTTTACGGATTTTGACCTTGTTCCATGGCTTTCCGGAATTATCCGAGACTTGGAAACCCATCGTGATGGCGGCCAGCGGCAGTCAGCAGCCGATGAAATTGACCTTGACGCTGAGCTGGTTCTCTGAGGAACGCACCGAAAACGGAACCAGGAAATATGTACCGCGCCAGGTGGGACTTTTTGATGAGGAAGATAATATTCCAGCACTGGTATTCGACACCGGCGATGCTGAGCGCGTCCTTCCATTGGGAAACCTACGCAGGGGCTTTTATAGCCCACGCCCTCCGAGACCGGAATACGGGCGCCTCAGATCGACTCCTTGCATCTATGTCAGTCCATACGGCGGCGAGAGCACGGAGCAACTCGGCGTGCTCTGGGACAGGATCGCGCTATCCGATTTGGAAGGCCAAGTCGTGGAGGCACTGCATATCATCGATCCATCGATATCCGCCGTGTCGATGGTAGGAGGCGATAGACCGAGGCGTTCACGTACCGCAATCGTGCGTTCCGGTAAGATCCAGCGCCCCGTGCCGCTGTGGTCATTCGGTGACGGGCTGAATCGGCTCTTCGGCATCGCCCTCTCCCTCGTCAACGCTAAAAATGGCCTGCTGCTGATCGACGAATTCGAGAACGGCATGCACTACAGTGTGCAGCTCGATACCTGGCGCATGATCTTCAGGCTTGCGGCGGCACTCGGCGTACAGGTCTTCGCCACCTCCCACAGCTGGGATGCGATTGAGGCCTTTCAAAAGGCGGCAGCGGAGACAGCAGAAGAAGGCGTGCTGGTACGACTCGCCCGCAAGGGCGAGGACATCATGCCCACGGTCTTCCGTGAAGATGAGTTGAGGATAGCAACGCGCGACGGCATCGAGGTGCGTTGAGATGGCGGGCAAGAAGATCCTGCTGGTCGAAGGCGAGGACGACAAGCATGTGCTCAAGCACCTGTGTGATAGTCGAAAGCTTGGCTGGATCGATGAGATCAAATCCCATGGGGGTGTCGAAGGGCTGCTCGAAAGTTTCCCCTTGCGCCTGAAGGCGAGCGAGGAAGACGACATCGTCGGCGTAGTCATCGATGCCGATACCGATTTGGCCGCCCGTTGGCAATCGCTGCGAGATCGCCTCATCGACCTCGGATATCCCGGTGTCAGAGAAAATCCGGACCCGCAGGGAACCGTCTTGAATCCACCGGCAGACAAGCTCTTGCCGCGCGTCGGCATCTGGATCATGCCCGACAACCGGACAACCGGGATTCTGGAAAACTTTTTGTTGTTTCTGGTGCCGCCGGACAGTCGGCTCTATGCCCATGTCCAAGCCAGCGTAGATTCGATCCCCGAGGGGGAACAACGTTTCAAATCGCTCGCTAAGCCGAAAGCTGAAATCCACACTTGGTTGGCGTGGCAGAAGGAACCCGGTAAACCGCTCGGAACCGCCATCACCGCCAAGTTCCTCGATCCGAACCTTCCCCAAGCAGAGATTCTCATAGCCTGGTTGCGAAAGCTCTACAAGCGAACCACATCCGTCAGGCAGCCAGGTGGATAGGGATACGTCATGCCCGAAATCGGGATCGAAATCGGGATTGCGATCTCGATTCCGATTCCGATTTTGACCCACCTGGCTCTCCAACAGTTGGTCGAGCGTAGGATATCAGGTTGAATGTCAACAGCCCCTAATGCCCCCAGCATACGCAAGCCGGGGGTAGGATGTTAGACTCATGGGCCTTGCGGCAACAGCAAAGAATCCAAAATGACATACGAAAAATTACGGACCCCCTCCACAGGCGAGCAGATTACCGTCGGCGCGGACAATTCACTGCAGGTACCGGACAATCCCATCATCCCGTACCTCGAGGGTGACGGTATCGGAATCGACATCACACCGGTCATGAAGAAGGTAGTGGATGCCGCGGTGGAGAGGGCCTATGAGGGCCGAAAGCGGATCCAATGGATGGAGATCTATGCCGGCGAGAAGGCTACCCGCATCTATGGCGAGGATGTCTGGCTGCCGCAAGATACCCTGAACGCCGTACGCGAGTTCGTGGTGTCCATCAAGGGGCCGCTGACGACGCCGGTAGGCGGGGGCATCCGCTCCTTAAACGTTACCTTGCGCCAGGAGCTGGATCTCTATGTGTGCCTGCGTCCGGTGCGCTATTTTCGGGGTACGCCCAGTCCGCTCCGGGAGCCGGAGCATACGGACATGGTCATCTTCCGCGAGAACTCCGAAGATATCTATGCGGGTGTGGAGTGGCAGGCCGGCAGCGAGTCGGCGCGGAAGGTCATCGACTTTCTGCAGCGCGAGATGGGCGTAACCAAGATCCGCTTTCCCCGGACCTCCGGTATCGGTGTCAAGCCGGTCTCCTCGGAGGGGACATCGCGGCTGGTGCGCAAGGCGATCCGGTACGCGATCGACAATGGCCGTGACTCCGTGACCCTGGTGCACAAGGGCAATATCATGAAATTCACGGAGGGGGCCTTCAAATCCTGGGGCTACGAACTGGCCAAAGCAGAGTTCGGTGCCGCGGAGATCGGTGCCGGTCCCTGGTGCCGCCTGACCAATCCCAAGACCGGCGGCGAGATCGTCGTCAAGGACGTGATCGCCGATGCCTTCCTACAGCAGATTCTGTTGCGCCCCAAGGAATACGATGTGATCGCTACCCTGAATCTGAACGGCGACTACATCTCCGATGCGCTGGCCGCTCAGGTGGGGGGCATCGGCTTGGCGCCGGGTGCCAACCTGTCCGATACCGTGGCCATGTTTGAGGCTACCCATGGAACCGCACCGAGGTATGCCGGCAAGGACCAAGTGAATCCGAGCTCGATCATCCTGTCCGCCGAGATGATGCTGCGCCATCTGGGATGGACCGAGGCAGCGGATCTCATCATCAAGGGGGTCGAGGGGGCCATTATGGCCAAGACGGTAACCTATGATCTGGAACGACTCATGGCAGGGGCGACCAAGGTGAGTTCATCCGGATTCGGAGACGCGGTCATCGCCAAGATGTCCGGTTGAGCCGCGGAGATCTATATTCCTTATCGTGGTTTCGCTTTTTATCGCAGAGGCAGGGTCAGGTCAGCCGGTTTACGTGGGCCGCATGTAAGCCCTTAGGTCCCTGACTGATCTCAAACTCCACCTTTTGCCCTTCCTTGAGGGTCTTGTAACCGTCCATGTCGATGGCCGAGAAGTGGACGAAGACATCTTCGTCTTGTCCGTCGGGCTTGACGAATCCGTATCCTTTTGCATTATTGAACCATTTCACACTACCGGTCATCATCGGTTGCCTTCCCCCGGGGTTTTGCCGAGACTTTCCCCGGCAACTAAGCGTTGAATTGTTATCTGGCGCGGTTACCTGGGATAGCCTAGGCCGCACCTTATTTTCAAAGTATAGTAATCTGATTTCATTGGTCAAATTTTCACTGGAATCGAAGCATCATGAGTGGGCAAGATCCCAATGAAGAATATGAATCCGATCTCTCAGTACAGGAAGCCGAGCCTGAGCTGAAACGGCCGCCCTTGTATAAGGTGCTGCTTCTCAATGACGACTACACGCCGATGGAGTTCGTCGTCATGGTGCTCGAGACCTTTTTCCGCATGGACCGGGAACAGGCCACGCGGATCATGCTGCATGTACACACGCAAGGGGTTGGCCTATGTGGTGTTTACACCCGGGATATCGCGGAGACTAAGGTGTCGCAGGTCAATGATTATTCCCGTAGCCATCAACATCCGCTGATGTGCACGATGGAAGAAGCCTAGCCCACCTATCTCACCGATCTGCACATCTTTAGGAAATTGCCGCCCTGGTGAGCTATGCGGGCTAGATTGCCCCGCTCGGTTCCGGTTTCCTCCAAGGGCCCTGAAAAATCGATGCAATCATGATTAGTAAAGAGCTCAGGTTTTCGTTGCATCAGGCCTTCGAGCAGGCCCGCAAGCAACACCATGAGTACATGACCGTCGAGCACCTGTTATTGTCCCTGCTGGACAATCCCTCCGCGGCCATCGTGCTGAGGGCCTGCGGCGCCGAGCCCGACCGATTGCGCCGGGAGATCTCCGCGTTCATCGAGGAGACCACGCCGCTGATCTCCGGTGAGGACGGGCGCGAGACCCGGCCTACCCTGGGCTTCCAGCGGGTCTTGCAGCGGGCCCTCTATCACGTCCAGGCGGCGGGCAAGCAGGAGGTGACGGGTGCCAATGTGCTGGTAGCCCTATTCAGCGAGCAGGACTCTCAGGCCGTGTACCTGCTCAATCGGCAGGACATCACGCGTCTGGATGTGATCAACTTCATCTCGCACGGGATCTCGAAGGTGCTGGGAGAGGGTTGGGATGAAGAAGGCCAGGGCGAGTCGGACCCGGTCCGTAGGGAGGAGCGAGAGAGCGCCAGCCCCCTGGAGAGCTTTTCCTGCAACCTTAACGAGTTGGCGCGCCAAGGGCGGATCGATCCTCTGATCGGCCGTCGGTCCGAGGTCGAGCGGACGATCCAAATCCTGTGCCGCAGGCACAAGAACAACCCATTGCTGGTCGGGGAGGCCGGCGTCGGCAAGACGGCGATCGCCGAGGGGTTGGCTAAGAAGATCGTGGACGACGACGTGCCGCAAGTGCTGGCGGAGGCCACCATCTATCGGTTGGACTTGGGCGCCCTGGTAGCCGGAACCAAGTATCGGGGGGATTTCGAGAAACGGCTGAAGCTGGTCCTGGCCCAGCTGCGGCAGCTACCGCACGCCGTGCTCTTCATCGATGAGATCCACACCGTCATCGGCGCGGGAATGGCCTCGGGCGGCGTGCTGGATGCCTCCAATCTCATCAAGCCGGTGCTTACTTCCGGTGAGCTGCGCTGCATCGGCTCCACGACCTATGAGGAGTTCCGCGGCATCTTCGAGAAGGACCGGGCCCTGGCGCGGCGCTTTCAGAAGATCGATATCAACGAGCCGAGTGTGGACGAAACGGTCGCGATCCTCAAAGGACTCAAGACCCGTTTCGAGGAACACCACCAGGTCAGCTACACCCGGCCGGCGTTGCGGGCTGCCGTCGAGCTCTCGGCAAAGTACATCAACGACCGCCATCTGCCGGACAAGGCCATCGACGTGATCGACGAGGCCGGTGCCAATATGCAGCTGCGGCCCAAGGCCAAACGCAAGCAGCGGATCCAAGTCGTCGACGTGGAGGCTATCGTCTCCAAGATTGCGCGCATACCCCCCAAGCAGGTCTCCCTGTCTGACACGGACGCCCTCAAAAACCTGGATCGAGACCTCAAGCTGGTGGTCTTCGGTCAGGATCAGGCCATCGAGGTGCTGACATCCGCCATCCGCATGAGCCGTTCCGGTCTCGGACCCGAAGGAAGACCCATCGGGTCCTTCCTGTTCACCGGGCCGACGGGGGTGGGTAAGACCGAGGTGACGCGCCAGCTCGCGCGCATCCTCGGTATGGCCCTGATACGGTTCGATATGTCGGAGTACATGGAGCGCCACACGGTCTCGCGCCTCATCGGTGCGCCCCCGGGCTACGTGGGCTTCGACCAGGGTGGCCTATTGACGGAGGAGATCAACAAGCACCCCCACGCGGTCTTGCTGCTCGACGAGATCGAGAAGGCCCACCCGGACGTATTCAATCTGTTGTTACAGGTTATGGACCACGGCACCTTGACGGACAACAACGGCCGCAAGGCCGACTTTCGCAACCTCGTCCTGGTGATGACCACCAACGCCGGTGCCGAGGAGACCAGCCGGCGCTCCATCGGCTTTACCGAGCAGGACCATTCCAGCGATGGGTTGGAGGCCCTGAAGCGCTTTTTTACGCCAGAGTTCCGCAATCGGCTCGACGCCGTGGTCCAATTCGCCGCCCTGGAGGTGGCCACCGTGACCGGCATCGTCGACAAGTTTATTTTCGAGCTGGAGCAGCAGCTCGCCGAGAAAAAGGTGGCTTTGAGCCTGGATGCCGCCGCCCGGGACTGGCTGGCCGACAAGGGCTACGACCTGCATATGGGCGCCCGACCCATGGCGCGGGTTATCCAGAACCACATCAAAAAGCCGTTGGCCAACGAGATCCTGTTCGGGTCACTGACCAACGGGGGGGCGGTACGGGTCTATGTCAAGGATGGGGACTTGGCCTTCGAATATGGAGATCGGGTGAATATGGAGATCGGGCATCCCTTTGAGCCGCCCCTGTAGGAGCACTCCTTGCGGATATCCCAGTAGTCGCCCGAGGTCCGCGCGTGTAGACCGCGTGGGGGATCATGTGGGTGTATAGGTTGCGTTTCGACGCCCAACGGCTCATTGATCGACGGCCAGGCCGGCACCCGCGTCTCAACGCAACCTACACCCGGATTACCCCCGCGCTGCCGGCCCGCGCGGCCTCGCGTTAAGTGTGTAGGTTGGGTTAGGCGCGCTGTTGATCCCGAAGCCCAGTGACAGGGCTGAACGCGCCGTAACCCAACACGCCGCATCCCGCAGTCAACGCCAAATAACCCAGGACTGCACTCGAACAGGCACCGTGCCGAACGCGGCGTAACGCAACCCGACGCTCGGATCCGTTTTAACCAGGCAGCTTCTAAGCACCGCGGGCGCTTCGGGTGTAGTCCGTACCTGTCCGAGGGGGAGGAATTGGGGGATGTCTGCCTGGGGGCTATCCTGGGGGTCGCATGTGCCAGAAAAACAACAGTTTGTCATTTTTGTATCTTTTTCCAAAATAATTGTTGCATAAAGTTGCTCACTGACCTATTATTGACTGTGAAGGCACACCACGCGTTTGGTTTGTGTGGATTTTCGGCAAATCAACAACAGGGGAGAACCCGATGAACAGAAAGCTCATTTCCCTGGCGGTTGCGGCCGCCGTCACTGCTCCGGCGGCGGCCCTGGCCGACGCCACCCTCTACGGCAAGGCCCACGTGAGTATCGACTGGTTCGACATCAAGGCGATCGACTACAAAGGCTGGGGCCTGAACAAGGGTAAGATCGGTAAAGGTAACAGCCGTGCCAATCGTTTCGGCGTCAAGGGCTCCGAGGACCTGGGCGCCGGCCTGAAGGCCATCTATCAAGTCGAGTTCGGTATACCGCTGGCCAACGAAAGGAACTACCATATCGCTGACGGCGAGTTCAAAACTAAGAGCGGAGAGACCGGGCTCAAGATGCGTAACAGCTATGTCGGTCTGAAGGGTGACTTCGGTACCTTCCTGGTGGGCCGTCACGACACCCCGCTCAAGATCTCCACCAGCAAGCTGGAGCTGTTCAACGACACCATGGCCGACTACGAAGGTACTGTCGGCTTCGACGACATCCGCGCCGACAACACCATCCTCTATGTCACCCCCAGCTTCAGCGGCTTCCAGTTCGCCGCGGCCACCATACCTGGTTCGGCAAGCACGAGGGATGGACTCCGAAACCGCAAGTCGGATAGCCTGTCCGAGGGTTACTCCCTCGCCGCCACTTACGGAAATGGCCCCTGGTACTTCGGTGCTGCTTATGAGGTATTGACCGATCAACTCAGCACCGCCAAGGCCAACGTTGACGCCGCCAAAGCCGACGTTGACGCCGCCAACGCCGCCCTCGCTGCTGCTACCACCACCGCCGATATCACCGTTGCCAACACCGCTCTCGCCGACGCTAACGCTGCTCTCGCTACCGCCAACGCTGCTACCGCGGACACCGCGGATTTTAAGAAATGGCGTGTCGGTTTGGGCATCCGGGATCTGAGTGGCTTCTACCTGAGTGCTATCTACGAGAAGCAGAAGGCCGTCGACTTCGTGGAAAAGATCAACGGTAAAGACAACGACGCCGATCTGTGGCAGGGCCAGCTCGGCTATGCCTTCGGCAACAACATGATCAAGGGCATGTATGGTAAGAACAAGCCGGATATTGGTGATGAGACCAAGAGCTGGGCGGTCGGTTTCGACCACAGCTTCAGCAAGCGCACCAAGGCCTATATCCTCTATACCAAGGTTGATAAAGACACAAAAGGCTCCGACGAGGGTGACTGGAAGGGCTTCTCGCTCGGTATGATCCACGACTTCTGAGTCCAGCTTGGATTGTCCGTGGAACAACGGGGCTTCAGCCCCGTTTTTTGCGTTCCACGCATAGCCATCCTGCGTTTGGTTACTACTGCGGATTTTCGGCAAATCGACAACAGGGGAGAACCCGATGAACAGAAAGCTCATTTCCCTGGCGGTTGCGGCCGCCGTCACTGCCCCGGCGGCGGCCCTGGCCGACGCCACCCTCTACGGCAAAGCCCACGTGAGTATCGACTGGTTCGATATCAAGGAGATCGACTACAAAGGCTGGGGCCTGAACCGGGGTAGGATCGGCAAAGGTGCTACCCGTGCCAGTCGTCTCGGCGTCAAGGGCTCCGAGGACCTCGGCGGTGGCCTGAAGGCCATCTATCAGGTCGAGTTCGGTATACCGTTGGCCAACGAAAGGAACTACCATATCGCTGACGGCGAGTTCAATACCAGCAGCGGGGAGACCGGGCTCGAAATGCGTGACAGCTACGTCGGTCTGAAAGGTGACTTCGGTACCTTCTTCGTCGGCCGTCACGATACCCCGCTCCATGTCTCCACCGTCCCGCTGGAGATGTTCGATGACACCATGGCCGACTATGCAGGCACCGTCGGCTTCGACGATATCCATGCCGATAACATCATTACCTACATCACCCCCAGCTTCGGCGGCTTCCAGTTCACTGCGGCCACCATACCTGGCTCCGCAAGCACGCGAGATGGACTCCGAAACCGTAAGTCGGATAGCCTGGCCGAGGCTTATTCACTCGCCGCCACTTACGGGAATGGTCCCTGGTACGCCAGTGCCGCCTATGAGGTGCTGACCGACCAACTCAGCACTGAGAAGGCCGTCGCCACCATCGCCCAGGACGTCCTCGCCGATCCTAACAGTACCTCCGGGGACAGGGCATTAGCAACCACCCTCCTCAACGCCGCCAACGCCGTCAACACCGCGGATTTTAAGAAATGGCGTGTCGGTTTGGGCATCCGGGATCTGAGTGGCTTCTACCTGAGTGCTATCTACGAGAAGCAGAAGGCCATCGACTTCGTGGAAAAGATCAACGGTAAAGACAACGACGCCGATCTGTGGCAGGGCCAGCTTGGCTATGCCTTCGGCAATAACATGATCAAGGGCATGTATGGTAAGAACAAGCCGGATATTGGTGATGAGACCAAGAGCTGGGCGGTCGGTTTCGACCACAACTTCAGCAAGCGCACCAAGGCCTATGTCCTCTATACCAAGGTTGATAAAGACACAAAAGGCTCCGACGAGGGTGACTGGAAGGGCTTCTCGCTCGGTATGATCCACGACTTCTGAGTCCGGCTTGGGTTTTCCGTGGAACAACGGGGCTTCGGCCCCGTTTTTTCGTGTTTCGCCCATGACCCTCTCCTTGATGAGGGTATCGTAAAAGGTGACGCCCGACGCGGTCTTTCTTGTTCCCACGCGCTGCCTGGGAACCAGAGACCGGGAGCGGGGCTTTTGCGACACCCTCCTTTGGCAGAGGAAATAGGGCGACCTCATGTGCCGGGACAGGCGCTAACGAGACAATCTGTGGAAATCTGCGGATACTGAAAGCTGGTGACTGGGAACCGGCAACCCGCGCCTGCCCGGGGGGACTCCTTGACCCATTAATGCCATATCAGTGAAAATGGGACGTTAGCTTTCAGTTGATTCGCATATTCTGATTCTCACCTTCCTGAGCGGTAAGGCTTCCGTCCTGGAAGCGCAACCTAGCAGAGCCTACCGGGGGTCGTCAGAGAAATGAGCGCACCAGGTGTGGATAACAAGCGGCGGCGTATCCTTGTCGCCGCCACCAGTGTAGTCGGGGCCGTCGGTGTCGGTTACCTGGCCGTTCCCTTCATTGCTTCCATGAACCCGAGCGCCAAGGCCCGGGCGGCCGGGGCGCCGGTGGAAGCGGATATCGGCAAGCTGGAACCGGGCGCCATGTTGCGGGTCAAGTGGCGCGGCAAACCGGTCTGGGTAGTGAATCGCACCGCAGAGATGTTGGCCGCTCTTCCCGAGTTGGACCAGCTGCTGGCGGACCCGGACTCGGCGGCATCCGTGCAACCGGAAAGTTGCCAAAATGCGACGCGGTCGCTCAAGCCCAAGTATCTGGTGGCCGTGGGTATCTGCACCCATTTGGGTTGCTCCCCGACCTACCGGCCCGAGGTTGCCCCCGCCGATCTGGGATCGGAATGGAAGGGTGGTTTCTTTTGCCCCTGCCACGGCTCCCGCTTCGACCTGGCCGGGCGCGTCTACGCCGGTGCTCCGGCACCGATCAATCTGGAAATACCCAAGCACACCTATATTTCCGACACCGTCATCCTGGTCGGTAAAGGCGGGGAGGCAGCCTGATGAGTACAGAGCGTACCGGATTCCTCGGTTGGATCGACGAACGTTTCCCGCTCACGAAGGTCTGGAAGGAGCATTTGTCCGAGTACTATGCGCCCAAGAACTTCAATTTCTGGTACTACATGGGCTCCCTGGCGATTCTGGTGTTGGTGCTGCAGATCGTCACCGGCCTGTGGCTGACCATGAGCTACAAGCCCTCGGCGGACGATGCCTTCGCATCGGTCGCGTACATCATGCGCGATGTGAATTGGGGCTGGCTCCTGCGTTACATGCACTCCACCGGCGCCTCGGCCTTCTTCATTCTCATCTATCTGCACATGTTCCGCGCCCTGCTCTACGGCTCCTACCGCAAGCCGCGTGAGCTCTTGTGGATTATCGGCGTGACCATTTATCTGGCCATGATGGCGACCGCCTTCTTCGGCTATCTCCTGCCTTGGGGGCAGATGTCCTATTGGGGCGCCCAGGTCATCGTCAACCTGTTCGCGGCGGTCCCCGGCATCGGTGAGGACCTGTCCGTATGGGTCCGAGGCGATTATGTCATCTCCGATGTCACCCTGAACCGATTCTTCGCCTTCCACTTTTTAGTGCCCTTCCTGATCGCAGGTCTGGTGTTTATCCATATCGTCGCCCTGCACAAGGTGGGCTCCAACAACCCGGACGGGATCGAGATCAAGCAGGGTCCCAAGGGCAATCGCTGGGATGATAAGGCACCGGCGGATGGGATCCCATTCCATCCCTATTACACGGTCAAGGACATTGCCGGGGCCGTGGGCTTCCTGATCCTCTTTGCGGCCGTGGTCTTCTTTTGGCCGGACCTCGGCGGATTGTTCCTGGAAGCGCCGAACTTTCAGCCCGCCGATCCCTTGAAGACGCCGGAGCACATTGCCCCTGTGTGGTACTTCACGCCCTATTACGCCATATTGCGGGCGGTCCCACCCATGTTCGGCTCCCAGTTCCCGGGCGTAGTGGTGATGTTCGCGGCCATCCTGATCCTGTTCTTCCTGCCCTGGCTGGACCGCAGCGAGGTCAAGTCCATCCGCTATAAGGGTATCCTCTCCAAGATCGCCATCGGCGTGTTTGCGATTACCTTCATCGTTTTGGCCTGGCTGGGCCTGGAGTCGGTTACGCCTGCCAAGACCCTGCTCGCGCAAATCTTCACCGTGCTCTATTTCCTGTTCTTCCTGCTGATGCCGATCTACAGCAAGCTGGACAAGACCAAGCCGGTCCCGGAGCGGGTGACAAAAACAAGCTGGATGAGCAGGATCAAGACCAAGCCGGTTCCGGAGAGGGGGACACAATGAAAAGATTGCTTATCGCATCCGTTCTCTTGCTGGCGCCCGCGTTTGTCTCGGCCTCCGGCGGCGCTGGTCTGCACCTGGAGAAAGCCGACATCGATCTTGCGGACCAGGAGTCCCTGCAGCGAGGTGCCAAGTATTTTGTCGGCTACTGCATGGGCTGCCACTCCCTCAAATACATGCGCTACAACCGTATGGCTGAGGACCTCGGGCTCGACGAGGTTCAGATACGTCGAGACTTTATTTTCGACAAGGAAACCAAGCCCGGTGATTTGATGGTCAGCGCCATGCGCCCGCGGGACGGTGAGAAGTGGTTCGGTACCCAGGTGCCGGATCTGACGCTGGTCACCCGTTGGCGCGACCCGGACTGGGTTTTCACCTACCTCAAGGGTTTCTATGCGGACGAGAGCCGGCCTTACGGTGTGAATAACGCGGTCTTTCCTGATGTGGGCATGCCGCATGTCCTGGCCGGTCACCAGGGACTGCAGAAGGCCGTCTATACGGAGACCGAGGGCGAGCACCCTGGTTCGTTGAAAGGTCTCGAGCTGATGCGGCCAGATAATATGTCGGAGGAGGAGCACAATCAGAGGGTCAAAGAATACGATCAGATGGTCCGCGATCTGACGAATTTCCTGACCTACGCGGGCGAGCCCATAAAGCTCGAACGCCGGCGGCTGGGCTTTTATGTGCTGGGCTTCCTGGTCATACTCTTCGGCCTCGCCTACCTACTCAAAAAGGAGTATTGGAAAGACGTCCATTGATCGGGGTAGGGCGCGGTCTTTTTATCAGGCCTCTCCACAACCCACAGTTGACGCAAGTTAGGCCCCGTATCTTACGGGGCTTTTTCGTTTATACTGGCATATCGCCTCGGGTCTTCCGTGCCTGGGTGCGGTAATCTGAGTACTGAAGTAAAGGACAGTCGGTAGTGGCCACCAATAGACGATCCGTTATGACCCTGTTTTCCGATCCCACGAACCCGTACTGCCACCGGGTACGTATCGTACTGGCGGAAAAGAGTATCTCCGTCGACATCGTCGATGTGTGTACCCAAGATCTGTCTGACGAGGTCATGGATTTCAATCCCTACGGAACCGTACCCACATTGGTGGACCGGGACCTGCGACTCTATGAGTCACGCATCATCATGGAGTATCTGGACGAGCGCTTTCCGCATCCGCCGCTACTACCCGTCGACCCGGTTTCACGCGCTACGTCCCGCCTCTATATGTACCGCGTGGAGCGCGACTGGTACACCCTGATGGATCGGATACTCGAGGGCACCGAGGACGAGGCGGCCACGGCACGCAAGGAGCTGCGCGAAAGCCTAACCGCTACCTCTCCGGTGTTTGCAGCCAACCCCTTCTTTATGAACAATGAGTTCTCCCTGGTGGATTGCTGCGTGGCCCCCCTGTTATGGCGCCTCCCGCTGTTGGGCATCGACTTGCCGGCGCGGGCCCAAGCATTGTCCAGCTACGCAAAGCGCATCTTCACCTGGCCCTCTTTCGGCAAAAGCCTAACGGAGGCAGAGCGGGAGATGGCGACGGAAAATAGTTGATTGCCGACCTGCCGCCATGACTTCGAACCGTCCCTACATGATTCGGGCGCTGTACGAGTGGATTACGGATAACCGAATGACCCCCCATCTGCTCGTGGATGCGACCCATCCCCAGGCGGTGGTTCCGGCACAGTTTGTTGAGGACGGAAAGATCGTACTCAATATAAGCCCTACTGCTGTCCGCGCCCTCGTACTTGGAAACGGGGACATTGAATTCGGTGCGCGTTTCGGTGGTGTCGCCATGGAGGTCCGGGTGCCGGTGGGGGCGGTGCTCGGTATCTATGCGCGCGAGAACGGGCATGGAATCTTGTTCCCGGACGAGGGACCGCGGATAGACGACGCGGAGGAAACGGAGGACGAATCGACTGCTCCCGAACCGCCGCCCAAACCGCCGAAAAAACGACCGACACTCAAGGTCGTCAAGTAGGTAGGAGCACCGGGGACGATCTTCGCTGGTTGCTTGCGATCAACCGTCCGCCGGGCGTTTGGGCGGATCCAAGCCCAATGCCATTAAGTTAAGCGTTACCGGTCAGCGAAAAAGAGGAAAAACGACGAATCACGCGAATCCGCGCGAAATTGTCATCCCGAACCGAAGGGAGGGATCTTGTTCGCGCTGATTCGTGCACTTCGTCGTTTTCTCTTCCGCATCCTGACCGACCACGACAAGCGGTCAGCAGCTAACTTAATGGCATTGGATCCGAGCCGATCGTCTCCGGATTCAAGCCGACGAGTATGAGGTAGCCACTGTGCCTGCCGATGCCTTCTGTGCTGAAATCGAATCCATACACGCGCACTATCCGCAACCCGGTGCCTGTCCGCCGTATCCGCAGCCGGCGTAGGGAGACAGTCTGGTCCAGGAACTGCAAATCACGTTGCTTACAGGCAGCATGGCAGATTTCGGTCGCCACTTCGCGCGCACGCAGGCTGTCGAGCCAGAACCAGCCTAGGAGCAAAAGGACGAGGACAGCGAGCAGACTGTTCATGTAGGTTTCAGGGGCTGTTGACATAATCGTCGAGCCAACCACTAATAGGACAAGATTAACAGGATGCCCAGGATTAACAGGATTATTTTTCTTAAATAAAAATTATAATATCCTGTTAATCCTGGAAATCCTGTGAATCCTGTACCATTAGGAGACAGGCCCGGAGGTTGGGGTTCACTCCTTACTAAATGTCAACACGCCTGAGTATCCCGTTTCACCATATTTTTCGCTGCGTAAAATAAGACATTGTGCAAGAGAAGGAGTCAATGATGGGAGCTATTGTCATCGTCACCGCCGACATCACGCGGCTTGCGGTGGATGCCATCGTAAACGCCGCCAACCAGTCACTCCTCGGCGGTGGCGGCGTCGACGGCGCCATCCACCGAGCCGCGGGGCCTGAGCTACTGGAGGCTTGCCGGGGCCTCGGTGGTTGTCCAACCGGAGAGGCACGAATTACTCCCGGGTTCGGATTACCCACTAAGTGGGTCATCCATACGGTCGGCCCCGTGTGGCGGGGTGGGGGACAGGGTGAGCCGGAGTTGCTGCGTAGCTGTTATCGGCGTTCATTGATTCTGGCGCAGGAAAAGGAGGCGCGTACCATCGCCTTCCCGGGCATCAGCACCGGTGTGTATGGCTACCCGAAGGAGGCCGCAGCCCGCATCGCCTTGGAGGTTATGCAGGCCGAGCGTGAGGACTTCGAAGAGATTATCGCCTGCTGCTTTTCACGAGAAGACGCCGCCCTTTACCGCAGGCTCTGTTCCGACTGCCGGTCCGATGATGGGGATGACCGATTCGCGTAGCAGCTCCTCGGCTGGTACGCCATTTCTGCATATTTTGCATGTAGCCCGTAAGGTGGGCTGTGCCTATCAATCAACAATCAAATAATGCCTCACACAGAGGCACCAAGCCGCAAAGTAAGTCACAACGGACATTTAAAAATAATTCCCCCTGTGTCTTCGTGTCTTTGTGGCTCCGTGTGAGAAATATAAAATGAGTAATCCCGAGTCCGCAGCGGGCCTCGCGGCAATCCGAGACCTGGCCGCAACCCCTGAGCCCGTTCACTCTGATGATGTGAAAATTGCTCGAGTTGGAGTCGTCTGCCGTGCTTGGTTGGTGGG
This sequence comes from Candidatus Thiosymbion oneisti, assembly GCF_004359955.1. Lineage (NCBI taxonomy): Bacteria > Pseudomonadati > Pseudomonadota > Gammaproteobacteria > Chromatiales > Chromatiaceae > Candidatus Thiosymbion > Candidatus Thiosymbion oneisti. The sequence goes on along the minus strand of NZ_SMSC01000004.1, from coordinate 23,053 downwards.
CACAGCCCACCCTACGGGTCCGAGAACCTAGAATAGGGTGAAATATGGTACTGGTGGATCGCGTACCTGTGGCTGTTTTCAAAAGCGCACGGACATGCCGGCGCTCGAAAACTAGACTGTGCAGATGCCCGATTGTTGCTGAAACAAAACAGTATGATGGGTGTCACCGTGATCACCCCTCTTTCTTGCCCCATGGTTTTCAACATCTTGAAGTTTCGTGGATGCCTTAGCGTTGCAGAATTGTATAAAAACAAAAAAAGTTGCACTTTTGTCTGAATTTTGCGCTAGAATTAATAATGATGGTCGGATCGTCATACGATAGCTCCAACTTGTGGTTCCAGGAGACAAGGCTTGGGGAACTTCCGTATCCAAGCTGACATGACGATATTCGCGGGCTTGTTGTTTTTCGCCTACATGTTGTCCGGACCTGTGCCGAAGCACCGAATTTTGACCAACTGTCTACAACCCGAGAGATAAGGTAACCAAAGATGCGCAAAGCAAACAAAACCCTTCGCGTCATGGGCTACGCGGCCCCTGTGGCGCTGACCTTTGCCCTGGCGGCACCCGCCATGGGTCATCCCCCCACAGACGAGAACCTCTGGTCGGCAAAGAAAGAGGACACCGCCTGGACCACCAGATACGACGAGTGCTGGAAGAGCAAGACTGGCCCCGGTGATCTTGCTCCCTGCGCGGTGAAAAAGCTGGAACCAGCCAAGAAGGTTGTGGCGGAGCTGAATTTCAATCTCAACCAGTACGTCGTTCCGAATGGCGTCGCCGATATAAGGCAGGTCGATGAGATCGATAAGTATATCGACCAGTTGAAAGCAACTCCGGACCGCGAGCGCGTCACCATTGTGGGGCACACCAGCGCCGACGGCTCCGATGATTACAACATGAAGTTAGGTCAGAGGCGTGCCGAGGCGGTTCGCGATTATTTCATTCGGCGGGGTTATCCTGAAGAGTACCTCGCACCTGCCGAGTCCAGAGGCGAATACGATATGCGTCCGGGATACGATCCCTACTCCGTTGCGCAGCGCCGCGTGGAGTTCCACAAAACCAAGCTTTGACCTAGAAACCGGCGGCGGGAGAATCTCTCGCCGTGGGCATGTCAGGAAGCCGACCACCATGATCGTGGTCGGCTTTTTCTTTGGCCGAGACCCCATCATAGAACGGACTACGCAATCATAGGAGGTCTTCGACCATGCGTATGTTCCGGGACAAAACCCGGCTGCCCAGCCCGGAACAGGCCCTGCCCGGACGCAATCAGGCCATGCCCGTAACCAACCTGCATTACGTCAAGGGCACGCCCATCCAACCGCCGTTCCCGGCCGACACCCGCACCGCCCTCTTCGGACTCGGCTGCTTCTGGGGTGCCGAACGGTGTTTCTGGGAGCTGCCTGGTGTCTACTCCACGGCCGTGGGCTACGCCGCCGGCTACACGCCCAACCCCAGGTACCAGGAGGTCTGCTCGGGGCTCACGGGACACAACGAGGTCGTCCTGGTGGTGTTCCGGCCGCAGGACATCGACTTCGAGGCACTGTTGCGTCGGTTTTGGGAGGCCCATGACCCAACCCAGGGCATGCGTCAGGGAAACGACGTGGGAACCCAGTACCGTTCCGGCATCTATTTCGCCGGCGACCAGGAAAGGGCCGCGCAGGTAAGTGCCCAGCGCTATCAGGCAGCGCTTACAAAAGCCGGCTATGGGGCGATTGCAACCGAGATCCTACCGGCGCCGAAATTCTACTATGCAGAGGATTATCATCAGCAGTACCTGGCCAAGAATCCGAGCGGCTACTGTGGTCACGGCGGTTGCCGAGTAGCCTATCCGGACCTGGGAGAAGGCACTCAGGTCTGATCCGCCTGCCACCCAGGGGTTTTCGTCTTTGGGTTCTAATCCACAAAAGTTTAGCCCCGTAGGGCGGGAAAGCGCAGCGCATCCCGTCTTCAGCCGCTGCTGGAAGCTATGTGCGCTCGCCTTGGGAGTCCGAGGGCATCCTGGTCAGGGGAACGAAGACGACCCCGAGCACGGCTGTCTTGCTGAGCGATCCGTCCTGGCGCTTCTCGATCACAACGAGCTCCTGATGGCCGTACTGGGGACCGACGGGGATTACCAGCCGGTGACCTTCCTTGAGTTGCTCGATCAGGGGTGGGGGCACCGCGGGCGCGGCGGCGGTGACCAGAATGCCGTCGTAGGGGACGGACTCGGGCCAACCGGTGTAGCCGTCGCTATGCCGGGTCTCTATGTTCGTATAGCCCAGGCGGGCGAGTCGAGCGGCGGACTGCCGGGCCAGCTCGGGAATGATCTCCACCGAACGGACTTGGCCGACCACGCGGGAAAGGATGGCCGCCTGGTACCCGGAGCCGGTGCCGACCTCCAGCACGCAGTCATCCGGTCCGCAAGCGAGGAGGTCCGTCATCAGGGCGACGATAAAGGGCTGGGAGATGGTCTGGCCGTGGCCGATGGGCAGCGGGCCATTGGCGTAGGCATAGCCTTGCTCATGGTCCGGGACGAAATGGTGGCGCGGGACCTCTTCCATGGCCATCATTACGCGCTCGTCGAAGGTGTCGCGTCCGATCATCGAGCGCGTATATCGGAGCTCCGCCCTGATATCCTCAAGCAGCTTGTGAGTGCCGGATTGCATAGGTCCTTCCCGTCGCCGCGGCCGATGCACCGATGAATCGGCGTCGCCTGCGTGGTGGTCGTGCACCGTCAGTGTTCCCGTTCCCGATGCCCGGCAAAGGATAGCTTGTCCAGCAACCCCATCATCACCGCCGAGACCACGAAGGTCAGATGGATGATCACATACCACATGAGCTTGTCGTTCGGGATCTCGGATGCATTCATGAAGGCCCGCAGCAGGTGGATGGAGGAGATAGCTACGATGGAGGCCGCGACCTTGAGCTTCAGGGTACCGGCATCCAGCTTGCCCAACCAACCGAGCTTTTCGGCATCATCGTCGATATCGATGCGTGAGACGAAGTTCTCGTAGCCGGAGAACATCACCATCACCACCAGGCTCGCTACCAGCACCATGTCGATCAGGGCGAGGATCGTGAGCACCATTTCCGATTCCTGCATGGTCCAGATATGGCTCAGAACATGAAAGACTTCCTGGAAAAACTTCACGCCCAGGGCGACCAGGGCCAGGGACATGCCGACATAGACCGGGGCCAGGATCCAGCGACTGGAGAAAAGCAACTTTTCGATCGCGCGTTCCAACCTACCAGCGGTTATTTTCATCTTCTCAGTCCCAAGACAGGCTACCGCCGGTACGGTATTCGGTGACTCGGGTCTCGAAGAAGTTCTTCTCCTTCTTCAGATCCAGCACTTCAGACATCCAGGGGAAGGGGTTGGTGGCCCCCGGATACTGTTCCGGCAGGCCGATCTGGGCGCAGCGGCGGTTGGTGATGAACTTCAGATACTCATCGAACAAGGGGGCGTTCAGGCCCAGCACACCGCGGGGCATGGTGTCGTGGGCATATTGGCTCTCCAGCCCCACGGCATCATGGATCATTCGCACCAGCTCCTGCTTGAACCCCTCGGTCCACAGCTGCGGGTTCTCGAGCTTGATCTGGTTGATCACATCGATCCCGAAATTCATGTGCATGGACTCGTCGCGCAGGATGTATTGGAACTGCTCGGCGGTGCCGGTCATCTTGTTGCGGCGGCCCATGCTCAGGACCTGGACGAAGCCCACATAGAAGAAGATGCCCTCGAAGATGACGTAGAAGGCGACCAGCTCGCGCAGCAGCTTGCGGTCGTTCTCCGGGGTACCCGTGTTGAAATGGGGATCGGCGAGGCACTGGGTGTAGGGCAGCGCCCACTCCGCCTTGCGCGCTACGGCCGGCACTTCCCGGTACATGTTGAAGATCTCGCCCTCGTCCAGTCCCAAGCTCTCTACCGCGTACTGGTAGGCGTGGGTATGCAGGGCCTCCTCAAAGGCCTGACGCAGCAGATATTGGCGGCACTCCGGGTTGGAGATATGCCGGTAGACGGCAAGCACCAGATTATTCGCCACCAGGGAGTCGGCGGTCGAGAAGAAACCGAGGTTGCGCTTGATAATGGTGCGCTCGTCCTCGGTCAGGCCCTTGGGGTCCTTCCACAGGGCGATGTCCGCGTTCATATTGATCTCCTGCGGCATCCAGTGGTTGGCGCAGGCATCCAGATACTTCTGCCAGGCCCAGTCGTACTTGAAGGGGACGAGCTGGTTGAGATCGGCACGGCAGTTGATGATCCGCTTGTCGTCCACCCGCACCCGGCCGGCGCCCATCTCCAGGCTCTCCAGGCCGGTGGCACCGCCTGCGGTGGCTGGATCGGCGTGCCGATCCGGCAGGCCATCAGCGCCGGTGACGGGGACGTCGGGCCCCCAGGTTGCCAGATCCGGCTGCACCGGCAGCGGATTCGGATCCACCACCGGTTCGGCACTCGCGGCGACCACCAAGGTGTCGCCAGCGACCGCGTCCTGGCTCAGCGGACCCACATGGCCGGCAGTGTCATGGGCCTGGCGCTCGGCGTATCCGTCACCCTTGGGGGATAAGTCAAAGGGTGCTGATCTCGGCAGCGCAACCGGTGGCGGTATTTTGGAGCCCTCGCGCCGGCTCGACACGAAGGCCAGTGGGTCGTCCCAATTCAACATATGTTTTCCTCTTTTACTTCCGGATCGTAACGGTGAAGAAAGAGAACCAAACAGATCATCGACCTACCTTTATGCGCGCGATCGGCGGCGGCCACACCCTACAACCTACCATCCACGACGTCAGCCGGGAACACATGCTTGACATCGAAGAACAGGGCACCGGGCCGACCCCAGGTCCGCAGCCGTTCGATCCCCATTTCCTCGAACTGGCGGTGGGCCACGGCCAGGATGATGGCATCATAGCTCCCCGGTTGCGGGTCCTGGATCGGCGTTATGCCATAATCATCTTCGGCCTCACGGGGATTCACCCAGGGGTCGTGGACGTCCGTGGAGATGCCGTACTCGGCCAACTCCTTAAGGATATCGACCACGCGGGTGTTACGCAGATCCGGACAATTTTCCTTGAACGCTAGGCCGAGCACCAGCACCCGGCTGTCCTTCGTCACCAGGTTGTGCCGGGTCATGAGCTTGACGACCCGGCCGGCGATAAGGGCGCCCATACGGTCGTTGAGACGGCGGCCGGCGAGGATGATCTCCGGATGGTAGCCGATGGCCTGCGCCTTGTAGGTGAGATAGTAGGGATCGACGCCAATGCAGTGTCCGCCCACCAGGCCCGGTCGGAAGGGCAGGAAGTTCCACTTGCTGCCCGCCGCTGCGAGCACTTCCTGGGTATCGATCCCTAAGCGATTGAAGATGAGGGCAAGCTCGTTGACGAGCGCGATGTTGACATCGCGCTGGGTGTTCTCGATGACCTTGGCCGCCTCGGCGACCCGGATACTACTGGCCTTGTGGGTGCCGGCGGGGATGATGCTGCGGTACAGGGCGTCGATGAAGTCGGCAACCTCGGGGGTAGAGCCCGAGGTTACCTTCTTGATCGTGGTCAACCGGTGCGTCTTGTCGCCAGGGTTGATGCGCTCCGGGCTGTAGCCGACGAAGAAATCCCGGTTGAGCGCGAGGCCGGACAGCTGCTCCAGGATCGGGACGCAGACCTCCTCCGTAGCGCCTGGATAGACCGTCGATTCGTAGACGACGATGTCACCTGCCTTCAACCGTGCGCCGAGCGTGCGACTGGCCGCTTCCAGGGGGCGCAGATCCGGTTGTTTGTAGAGGTTTACGGGCGTGGGGACCGTTACGATGAATAGGTTGCAGTCGGCTAGGTCCGCGGCATGGTCGGTGTAGGTCAGTTCCGCGACGGCCCGTAGCGCTTGCGGGTCCACTTCGAGGGAGCGATCCTTGCCCGCCCGCAGCTCCGCGATGCGGGTCGCATCCAGGTCGAAACCCACCGTCGGATAGCGCTTGCCCAGCTCGACGGCCAGCGGCAGTCCCACATAGCCGAGACCCACGACCCCGATTCGGATGCGTTGAAGATCAAAGTTGGAGGGCATGGCAGCTGTACCTTTGCGCTGGGTCGAAATCGAAATCGGGATCGCAATCGGAATCCCAACTTCGATCCCGATCCCGATTTCGGGCATGATGCATCTCAATCGACCTGACTATCTGGCTGATGCGGTTCGCTTCGCTAAGAGGCCGTCTAAAAACTAACGCATTGATTTCAGCCCCGTAGGACGGGAAAGCACAGCGCATCCCGCCTTCAACCGCTCACCGCACCCTACGGCCTTTGCCCAGCCTCTACTCTTTCGCCTTTGCGGTTCGAACTGGCCCGTGGTCAGCGGGGGTTCAGGCCATGCCGGAGACCATCACCCGCCCCATCCCCGGGCCAAGCTCGAAATCAAAAGGTGTGGGCAGGTGTTCCACCGGCCACTCCGGGGAGACGTCCTGCAGTGGAGTCGCCGCCTGCACGTGGCGGTAGAGGTCGTAGCAATGGAAGTGCTGGCGGTTCCAAGGGTCTTTGTTGAGCGCCACCAGTGCCTCGCCGTTGCCGCTGGTGGATGCCTTCCAAAACAGGAGTAGGGTGGGATTCGGGTGATCGAGCTTCTGGATCGGGCCTTCCTCCTGGAAGACAGGGTAGTCGCTTTTGATCCGGTTGACGCGGGTGATAAAGTCGGTCAGGTCCACCGCCGGCTCCTCCCAGTGCTCCGGTCGGGTAGCGACCACGTGCAGGCGATTGCGGAATCCGTACTCGTAACCGATCGGCATCATGACGCCGGTCGAGAACAGCGCGACGAACAGGTAGCGCTGCTTGAGGGCCTCGACATTGTTGCCCGATTCGCTGAACAGGCGCTCGGTATCGTGACTCTCCGGGAAGCCGATGGAGGGGGCAATCTGGCGGGTCAGCTCGTATTGCTCCAGGAGCCAGGGGCTCGAGAAGTCCCACCACTTGGCACTGTTGAAGACATAGTCGAAGCCGGCGGAGGCGGTCTCCCTGGTCTCATGTGGTGAGCAGCCGAGGGTTTCGGCCGCGAACACCAGATCCGGGTGCCGGCTCCGGGCGTCTTCGATGATCTGGCGCCAGAAGTCCCTGGGGATCTGGTAGGCGGCATCGCAGCGAAAGCCGGTGAAGCCGAGCTCCACCAGATAGAGGATGACATCGTCCAGATAGCGCCTTAGCCCTTCCACGTCCGAAGAATGTCGGTGATCGAGCTGGGCCAGGTCCCCCCACACGGTCTTGGTCCCGTCCTCCTCCAGGCAGTAAGGGTTGACCAGGCGGTCACCCTCGCGCACACACCACTCCGGATGCGCCTTGACGAGCGAGGAGTCCACCGCACAATGATTGATGACCAGGTCGATCATCATGTTCAGGCCCAGATCATGGGCCTGGGCGACCATCTGCCTGACCTGGGTCTCCGGGGACTTGCCGGATTCGGGATCCAAAAGGTTTGGGTTGATCTTGAAGTAGTCGGCGATGGAATAGAGGCTGCCGGAATGACCCGGCCGCTGGATCGGGTTGACGAATACCCAATCGAAGCCCATAGCGGCGGCGCGCTCCAGGTGCGGCTTCCAGTCCCCGAAGGGTCCGGCGAGGAGGGGGAACAGGTTGTATATCTTCATGTGCGGAAAGCTCCAGCCAAAACTTCGCATCAGCGATCGCTATGTTGTGTGGTCAGGGCTTCTCAGGGAGCCTTGAAAAATTCGAAGCCCCTTTTCGCTGAACTTCTTGACTAAAAAGAGGCCACAAACGAACGCTAAGATTATGCCAGCAGTCATAACAAATATACTCGCCTTTCAATAGAAGAAATTCAAAAGCTATAGAACCCAAATGGGAAAAGGAGCCAGGCTCAATTGATGGGTCGTTTCTCACAGATCATTCGCCTAACATTTGGCTGCAAGCGACCCAATGCCGCGGTTCCGGCTCCTCAGCAATTTTCAAGCCCAGTGCCACGCGGCATTGGGCGCCTGAGCCAAGCCGTTATGCCCCTGGGAAGATCACACCATTCGGTTTACTTGACATTAGAGGTGGTATGACCAATAGTCGTACCAGGAGGTGACCATGCACAAGGCAAAAATCGCGATTAGCCTAGACGAGAAGACCCTTGGTCGCCTCGATCGCCTCGTCCGCCAACGTGTCTACCCTAGCAGAAGCCGTGCCATTCAGGAAGCTGTCGAAGAGAAGCTGCAACGCTTTGACGGTGGCAGACTCGCGCGTGAATGCGGCAAACTCGATCCTAAGTTCGAGCAGGCCATGGCCGACGAGGGTATCGCCGGAGACCTTTCTGAATGGCCCGAATACTGAGAGGCGACATCCGTTGGGCAAATCTTGATCCAACACGTGGACACGAACAAGGCGGCAACAGGCCCGTTCTCATACTCAGCCAAGACGTCTTCAATCAGCGATCCGGCACGGTCATCGCCATAGCAATAACCAGTCAACCTCAGAAGGCAGGCTTCCCCCTCACCCTTGAGCTGCCGACCAGGGGGCTCCCCAAACGCTCTTGGGCCAAGATCAGCCAGATCCGCACCTTATCCGTTGAGAGAATTGGTACCAGAATAGCCAAGGCATCCGACGAGGACCTTGTGCATATTATTGACGGCCTCAACGAAATCATAGGGGCATAACAAAGCGCTCAAGCGGACCTGGCGAGTCGTATCGACCCGCTAGGCCGCTAGGCGCCGACGTTAAGAATTGAGAATAGTCATGGAAAATGGTGTAACTGTCAGGTCCTAGATGATTACGTGGAATTTTTTTAGAGAATTGGGGCTGCCGTGCATACCATTTTTGGAGCGTTTGGAGGGGCGTTTGGTGGTGCAAGCCTTTGTGAGGGATGTAGTGATTATAGAGGTAGTGATGAACTTCCTGCTGAACCTTTTTCTTCCCCGCTTAAAAGGACTACGCGACCACTACATGTTAAGCACTACCAATTTCTCAAGGCGCCCTTGAATCAAGCATCGGCAGACGCACCAGACTGCGCCCCTGATCGCGCAGGTATTGGGCCTCCCGATCGAGCATGGCGAGTACCTGCGGCGTCACCGGCTCGAAGCCCGGGGCGCGGAGCGCGATACTCAAGGCATAGGGCAGATTGAGGGCGCGGTCATCGCCCAGCCGCAACAGATAGGCCCGCTCGTAGTCGGGAGGAACGCGCAGCGACCAGTTCGCGTCCTTCACCGTGCCGGGGATATTGTACTGCTCCTCCAGACCGAGCAAGTCGGCGAAGAAGACCATGATGTTGCGGGCCCGACTGATCAACAGATCGGCAAACAGCGCATGCACCAGCGCACCGGGGTGTCCGGCATGATCGGTCACCCAGCGTTCCCGGTCCGTGTGCGCCGGGACCAATCGGTTTCCCAGGTCTTCGGCCCGGTCCCGGGCGCTGCCGTCCCTGATCCACTGGGCGGCCAGCCGCCAGATCGGCGGCGTGTCGTGATTTCCGAGCATGATCCAATCGATGGGTTCGGCACGCTCGCTGCGATAGACATCGGTGGGATTGTGCGGGTCCACCTTCTGCAGGACCCGAAACCGACCGAGGCCGAATCGGTCCAGCACCTGCTTGAGGGGCAAGGGTAGGGTGCTGAGTACCTCGCACACCAGGTCGTAGCGGTGGCTTGTGGTACCGTCGGGGCTGACCAGCCGGGAAAAGACCTGGGCATAGGCGTCCACCTGCTCCGCGGTGAGATATTCCACCCAATGGTCCGCATGCAGTGCACCTTCGGCATTGAGCTGGTGTTCCTCCACGTAGGAGAAGACCCGCAAATCCGGGTGATCCGGCAGATTCGGTGAGGAGAACAGCCGCGCCCCCTGCTGGACGGCCAGAAAGGGGTCTTTCCTGTCACTGCGGTACACCCAGGGGCAGACCCACCCATGGGGATGATCGACCCGTACCCCGTCGTACTCGGAATAGAGCTTTTCCAGCCGGTAGCGCACGAACGCGAGCACGGGTCCGGGGGAGCCGTCCTCAGCCCGGTATTGACCGGGATCCAACACGGCGAAGCCCCAAGGTTGGCCCATGGGATTGGTCCGGCTCGGGGGGGCCCCCATCCGGTAATTAGGCAGCAGCAACCCCTGGTGGGCCCATGCGTCCTGATCCGACAACCCGATTTGCAGGTCGGCGTACAGCTGCATCCCGAGCGATTTGCAGTGATCCCGCAGTCGCTGGTGCTGCTGATGCAGGAGCAGCTGGCCGAATGTGTAACGCTCGACCGCCGCTCGGTGGTCTTCCAGCAGCCTGGCCTTTCTATCAGTGCGGGCCGCTTTCGCTCCGGCGGTCGGATTGAACAGGTCGCGGTCGGGGTGGGGTTCGCCGGTGGGGGTCTTCCAATGGTGCCAGCTGTGTCGCCCATGCACCTCGAACAGCACCGAGTAGAGCGCATCGGGCTCCAGCCATCGGGCATGGGCGCGCCGGAAGCCATTCAGCTGCTGTTCCAGCTCCGAATAAGCCGAGCGATCCTTGCGAAATCGCCCATAGGCAATAGCGATGGCACCTCCTTGAGCTGCGTAGGCAAAGGCATAATGGACGCGGCCTCGGACCGGGGGGCGGGCCGCGAGCAGGGACTCCAGGTCGTCTTGTTCCAGCAAGCCTCCCCGTAGCAGGGGAGAGAGGGCCAAGCTCAACGGGTTGCGCGAGAAGAGCGTGCCGTCGTAGGGAGAGGGATTGTCCGCGGCCGTGAGACCCTGGGGGCCCAGCTGGACACCGTTGAAACCGAGCTTTGCCAACTGAGTCAAAAAATCCGCGGCACCCTCGGCATAAGGTGTGCCGCGCCCCGTATCTTCCTCGTATCGAGCCGGGAAGCTGGCGTCGTGGATCTCCAGAAACAGCTTATCGACGCCGCAGGCCCGCAAGCCTGGCGCTACACAGCCCGCGTAGGACTCGGAGCCAATCATTCAAGGCTGCCTTGAAGAACGCCTTCCATGGGATTTTCCTAAACGCTGCTCGAAAAGCCTGGTTTCCAAACGCCTTCATTCAGACCTTTCTATAATTCTCATCACGCAAGAAGAAGGTTTGTACTAATCTCGCGTCCTCAATGGACCGTCCGAAGAAACACGTCTCCCGATGAAACCGATGGGCGTTATATATAGCGAGCCGGTTGAATTTCATCGGTATGTGGTCCGTAATTTGCCATCTGTCTTCAAAGTGCCCATCGTAGAATAACTCTATCTTTAGTATTATCCCCGGCACTTGCAGATTATCTTTATAGCCGGTCCGCTTATGCCGATAAAGGTTGGTTCCACCTTTACACTGTTCCGGCGTGTTCAAATAGACCAGGCCCGCCCAATTCCCTCGCCTATCGGCATGAATTCGGGTCCGTTCCTCGGCAGCATCCCCAAAAGGGTCGATCTTGTAGGTGCCCGTAAGGCTCTCAGGAGCCGCCGATAAATTCATGCCGGTCAACTCGCTGATCCGTTCTATTACCTTGGCGTTCGTTCTTTTCGGGCTCCTGAATGTAGTAAAAGATGTTTTTAATCTATAGTCGTCTTGCAATGCCTCTTCCCTAACGGCCTCGGGATTGAGATAGAAATCATCAATTATAATAATCCCTTCCTTATTCATAGCTCTCGCACCGGGATTTACCATACCCACGCCATCCGATCCCAGACGCTCGTAATCCGCAGGATCACAGCTGGTGTCTGCTAAAAACCAACGGTTCTTAGCGAAACTGAAGAAAACGGTTTCATTACCTGTAGCTTTGGGTGGTTTCAGGGTGGTCGCCTTCATGTAATACGGCAGCTTGAGTTCTTTCTTCCCCTCCAGTTTCTTGGTTTCGCCTTCATAACGGCAGTTACACAAGTTATAAACATATAGTTTTCCCTCGGTATTATTCATTAGGTGTCAAGTCCCGCGAGAATACGGACTCGTCTTCTGATGGATATGACTATTTTCCCATCATTGCTCAATGTCCCTAGCGAGCGGAAGCGGCACTCGGTGCGTTACCATGCCTTAACATGATTGTAGATCGCGAGGTAATGGTGGGCCGGATGATTCCAAGAGTAGTCATAGACCATGCCGTTGGAAAGCAGGCGCCGAAACTCTTTCGGAAATTCATACCAGAGCCCGATAGCACGGTCCATAGCCGATTCGACGGCAGAGAAATCCGTGTTGTCGAAGACATAACCGTTGCGATATTCGAAAGGCATCGGCGCATAATCCCGATCGAATACGGTATCGGCGAGACCACCGACCGATCTGACGATGGGGACGGTGCCGTAACGTAGGGCAATCAGCTGGGCGAGACCACAGGGCTCGAAAACGCTGGGCACGACCAACATATCCGCGCCGGCGTAGATGAGATGGGCGAGCTGCTCGTTGAATCCGAGCTCGATATGGATATCCGGGTTGTCATTGAGATGGTGCTTGAGACCCCAGAACTCATTGTTGACGCCCGGGTCCGGACTCGAGCCCAGGAGCACGAATTGGGAGCCCCGGTGGAGGGCATAGAACATCGCGTGACGGACCAGATGCAGACCCTTTTGGTGATCCAGCCGACCGACATAGGCGATCAGGGGTTTGTAGTCCTTGCGCAACATCAGGCGCTCGCGCAGCGCCTCCTTATTCGCGTATTTCCCGTCCAGATGCCAGACATCATAGTGGTGGGGCAGGAAACGATCGATCTCGGGGTTCCACACCTCATAATCGACGCCATTGAGTACGCCACCGAATTTGCCCCCGTGGACGGAGAGCGTGTGACCCAGCCCTTTACCCTGGTCGGTATAGCGGGCCTCCCAGGCATGCTTCGGAGAGACGGTGGTCACAAAGCTCGAATAGACGATACCGCCCTTCATCATGTTGATGGCTTTCGGATTGTGATCGTCGCCCAGGCGGTCACGATCAAAATAATAGTCCGGTCGATGCAGGCCGGTCCCGGATAACACCGGCTCCCCGTGGACCCCCTGGTGCTGAAAATTGTGGATGGTGTACACGACGCGCTGATCGTGCATACCCATACGGTGATAGATCTCCCACAGCAGGACCGGCACCAGGCCGGTTTGCCAATCGTGGCAGTGAATAATGGTCGGACGCTTGCCCGACTTGAGCAGAAACTCAATGGCCGCCTTGCAGAAGAAGGCAAACCGCAAGGCATCGTCGGGCGATCCGTAGAAAGAACCGCGATTGAAGTAATTTTCGTGCGAGTGGGGCTCGATGAAGTAGCACCGGCGCCCGTGGACCATGCCGAAATAGACCGTGCAATGGACGCCGCCCCCACCCCAGGGCACCCAGAGATCATGGTAGGTGGCGTCCAGCCCCCAGATTTCACCATACCAGAGACAGTCGTATTTCGGGAGTATGATCTCCACATCGTTGCCGCGAATCTCGAGCTCGCGGCTCAAACCGAAGACCACATCAGCCAACCCGCCCACTTTGGCGACGGGTGCGAGTTCGGACGAGATATGAACGATATACATTAAGGATAACCTAGTAAAAGCCCAATGCCATTGAGTTAGCTGCTGACCGCTTGTCGTGACAGATCAGGATGCGGAAGCGAAAACGACATCCCGATTCCGCAGGCACTAGGCGCCATATTATGGGTACGCAACCGAGCGCCGTCTACCGATAACTGACTGCCCGGCTCGCTCCCAGGCTCCCGGTTTCTCCGGCGTGGGAGCCGGCGACCGGCGACAAATACCTCTATTTCGGTGAAAATGTGAGGGATTTCAAACCCACGTGGAGGACCCCCGGATGGCAACCGAGCTCATCGAACTGAGAGATGGCCTGTTCGTAGAAGTACAGGCAAACCCCGAGGACCAGCCCAGGCAGATCGTGGCGAGTGCCGCCAGTCGTGTCGACGGGGCCTTGGACGCGGCGCGTGGCCTGTTGCTCAAATCGGTCGAGCCGGTCGCCTCGGTATGGGCCGAGATGAACCAAGCCCTCACCATCGATCAGGTGGAAATCGAGCTCGGGCTCGGCTTCGAGGCCACGGGCAAGCTCTTCATCGCCCAGGGTACCGGCAAGTCGAATGTCAGTTTCAAGCTGACCGTGCACCCCAAACGGCAAGACTGAACGGACCCTTATCTATGGATTGGTGGACCGATGTCGTCTTCCGCATCACCGGCCCGAATGCCGAACATCGGGGCCAGGGTACCGGCTTCGCCTGTGCCTGCACAGGTGATGCAGTATTTGTAGTCACCTGCTGGCATGTAGTACGCGAGATCGAGCGCACCAATCTGCACATCAACTATCATCGATCCTGCAGGGTCGTCTCCGAACCCGGCGGCGACGAGCTGGATCTGGCCGTGCTGCGCGTCCCAGGTCCGTCATGTGGAAACCCGCTGACGCTCGCATCCTGCGGCACGTCCGGCATGGCCTTTGAGACCTACGGTTATGGGCCGATTGGCCGCCCGCTGTCAGGGACCCTCGGCGCCAAGACCGGCCGTCCCTATCCCCCCCAAGACGACCTCCTCGCATGGGACTATTATCTGGACGAGGGTTCACGCGCGCTCGAGAAGATCGAGAAGGGCTACAGCGGCGCTCCGGTCTTCGATCCGAAGGGACACAGGGTGGTTGCAGTCATCACCCACGGCGCGGGGACGGACAAGGGTTTTGCAATCGACATTGCCAACCTTCCGCGTGTCTACTCTCCGGCGGAGGATTGGCTCGTCGCTTCGGAGACTATTAGGCCCGAGGCGGATAACGCCGCCGATGTCCAGGCCGAGTCGGACGGCGAGTACGCCGCGACTGACGACCCCCTAGTCAAGATCCTGGATCATACCGATCAGCTTGTGCCTATCCGCGATCTCCTCAAAGACGGCACCAACGACCGAGCGATCGCACTGGTCGAGGCCTGCTCAAAGGATTGGCCCTCCTACCTCGCCGACCATGTTCACCTGGACCCTTGGCCGGGTGGGTACGGTCATCCGCCCGAGGCGATAACGCTACGCCTGAAGCGTTTCGACGAGCAGGCCTTCTGGGAAGCCCTGCTCGAAGTGGTGCCGGGTGTTCCCGAGGTTCCGCACGAGACGGCCAGGCAAGCCATAGTCCGCGGCTGGATTAACAGCGCCGACCTGCGGGTGCTCTATTTTTCAGTGGGATTGGAGCGTCACGGCCGCCACCTCCCGAAGATTATCCGTGGCATCCAGGCGAGCCTCGACGGCCTCGGCGACTTCGCGCCCGGTACCCGCGTCCTGGTCATCATCGCCTGCCTGCGCAACAAAGCAGGCAAGGTGCCATTCTGGTGGCCTTGGTACGTCCGCTTCAAGCTGGCAGGGTTAGAGTGCTGCCGTCGCCTGGCTGCCATGCGTCTCCTGGACACGACCGACATCGAGGACTGGTACGCCGGTTTCCCGCACTCGCGGCGTGCCTGCTACGACCTCGATCCGCTTAAAGCCAGGCTGCTCGCTCTGTTCGAGCCTGGTCACGCCGGCATCCGCTACGAGCGAGTGCGCCGCTGTCTGATCGATGAGGGCGCATTGCAGTTGGCACGCCGCAATCCATGACCGGGGTCTAACAGTGCAAGGATCACCACGCCGTCGACTGGCTCCCCACGCTCCAGCGTGGGAGCAGATCCCGATGCTCCAGCGTCGACTAAGCGTCTCGGCAAACTAGGTCCTGTTGACATTTAACGCTAACCGACTGTTTTCACATGTTGAAAGACTGCAACATTCCGGCGGTCCGCACAGCGGACCCTACAGTCGATCAGCTGGTTAGCGTAGGGTCCGCTGTGCGGACCTTCTAAATGTCAACACGACCTAACAGCCAATGCCGATCAGCACCGAGGAGCTGAGTCCGCGGGAGCAGACAAGCCGGCGTTCCCACGCTGGAGCGTAGGAACGAGCGCTACCGCCTACGGCCCTTTTTTAGACAAGCACATAAGGGTGCAATGATCGCCGAGCCGACCCCGATATCTGGAAAGGAGATCGAATCATGAGCGAACTGCGCTTCTACACCGGCCGCGGCCACGCCGAGCCCAAGGCCGCGGACAGACTGCCCACGGTGGACCCGGCCGCCCTGCGTGCCCCCCAGGGCTACCGTGCTACCGACCGCACGGCGGCGGCCGTCGAGGTCGCCCTGACCCTCGGCATGCCGCTGCTGGTGACCGGCGAACCGGGCTCGGGCAAATCCGGCTTGGCCGCCAGCATCGCCTGGGAGCTGGGCCTGGGTGAGGTGCTGCGCTTCGCCGTCAAATCCGATACCGAGTCCCGCGACCTCTTCTACCGTTTCGATACGGTAGGGCGCTTCCACGCCGCCAACACCCTCAAGGAGGGCGATCCAGGTACCGACCCCGGCCGCTTCATCACCTTCGAGCCCCTGGGTCGCGCCATCCTGCTGGCCAAGCCGGAGCGCGTGGTGCGGGAGCTGGGGGTGCCGGACTATGCCGTCGCTCACCCTGGCAGGCAGCGCCGCTCCGTGGTCCTCATCGACGAGATCGACAAGGCCCCGCGGGATGTCCCCAACGACATCCTGGTGGAGATCGAGCACATGCAGTTCGACATCCCGGAACTCAGCGGCGCCGGGCGGCCCACCGTGCACGTGGGCCTGGAGCCGGAGGAGAACCGCTATCGGCCCATTGTGGTCTTTACCAGCAACTCCGAGAAGGCATTGCCGGACCCCTTCCTGCGCCGCTGTGTCTATCTGCACCAGCAGTTCCCACCGTTCGAGGCGGAGTTGGAGGGGAAGCTGTCCGAAGATCAGGTCACCGTGGAATCCATTGTCTCCGCCCGCCTCGGTGCCCGCTATCAGGGCCAGGACCAGACCTCCCGCCGCATCCAGGATGCGGTGGGCTTCTTCCGCTTCCTGCGGGAGCAGGCGGGCCTGGAGCGCCGCCCGACCCTGGCGGAGCTTCTGGACTGGCTCGACTATCTCATGCCTCAGCGCACGCCGATCTTGGAGTGGCATGCCCTGGCCGCTCTGACCCAGAGGGAAGGGGTGGGCGAGGCCAGGCTGCGGGCCGGCATCGAGTCCCTGCTGCTGAAATCCCCCGCTGACCAGGCCCGAACCGACACGCTGCTGACCGACTGGCGCGGCGGGCGCTGACGGGCACCTAACGTGTTAGTTTCCAGTGAGGCTTCGCCTCAGACCGACGAGGCGTGAATTTTCGTACGGAAACCGGAAAACCACGAATGCACACGAATCGACACGAATTGTGATTTGTGTTTATTCGTGTCAATTCGTGGTTTGTCGATCGTGCACACAAAACTTGACTCATTTGTTCATCTGGCTCCCACGCCAATGCCGTTAAGTTGAGCGTTACCGGTCGGCAAAGTAAGCGGAAAAAACGACGCATCACGCGAATCCTCACGAAATTGTCATCCCGAACCGAAGGGAGGGATCTTGTTCGCGCCGATTCGCGCGCTTCGTCGTTTTCTCTTGCGGATTCCGACCCACCACGACAAGCGGCCAACAGCTAACTTAATGGCATTGGCTCCCACGCTCCGGCGTGGGAGCAAGCCTTGTCCCGACGGAGGAGGGATCTTGACGCTCCAGCGTCACCAAGCCTGGCCGCCGGAGCGGCCGAGGTGGCGTTCCCACGCTGGAGCATGGGAACGAGCAAACCCGCGTGTGAATTCGTACCCTTTCGCGTCTTTCGTGGTTCTTGTTTCCCGCGCCCGCGGAATTTGACTCATCTGTAAAGATGCGGATCCGTCAAGAAATCCTAGTGACCATGCCCCAAGTCCCACCGACTCCGCCCCCCACCGGCCGGTTGGCGCGTTATCACCGCGATCTGCCGAGGCTGGCGGTGCTGCTGCGCGGGGCCGGTCTGCCGGTGGGCCCCGATCGCTGGCAGAATATCTACGACCTGCTGCTGGCACTCAATGCCCAGGGCCGCCTGCCGCAACGGGCCGCCGACCTCGAGTATCTGATTGCGCCCCTGCTGTGCCGCTCGGCGCAGGAGCTGCAACAGTTCGGCGAGCTGTTCACGCACTGGGTCCGAGACCTGGAGCCGGATCTGCGCGGGCCGGAACCAGGGACCGCGGCGACAACCGCCGACACCGATGCACCGCCGCAGTCGCCACCCCTGCCGCGTCTGGGCTGGTGGCTGTCGGGCCTCGCACTCCTGTTCCTGGTGCTGGCCGGGACCCTCTATTGGTATCACCTCCCATCTCAACCGCCGCCCTCGCCGCCGTCCCCGGCCGGGCAGGTCCTACCACCGTCCCCGGACGAGCAGGTCCTACCACCGCCCCCGGACGGGCAGGTCCTGCCCCTGCCCGACAGTGAGTCGATCTCATCGCCGTCCCCGCCTGTGGACAAGCCGGTCCCGCCGACAATGCCACCACCGGAGACAAAGGGACTGACGCTAGAGCCCGTCCCACCGCGCACGCCCCCTGAGCAGCCGACCCTGGACCCCGTCCACCGCGCCCGGCTGGAGGCCCTGGGTGATCTGCTCCTGATCCTGCCGGGCTGCCTGGCCCTGGTATGGCTGCTCATCCGCTGGCTGACCTGGAAGACGGTGCTGGAGCGCCGCCGGGGCGATCCGAACGATCCGCTCACCCACATCGGCCTGGCTGCCCACCAGGACGATCCGCTCGCTGCCCCGGGTTTGCAGCAGACCCTCAAGCGCCTGCACACCCCGGTGGCGGTGCCGACCCGGCACCTGGATCTCGAGGCCACCGTCGACCGTACCGCGCGTCATGCCGGGCTCTTACAACCGGTGCGCCGCGCCTGCCGCCGGGTGCCGGAGTTGGTGGTCCTGGTCGAGCAACACCACGTCGGCGACCAGATGGCCGGCCTGGCGGGCGAGCTGGTGGACCGTCTGCACGCGGCCGGGCTCGACCTGTACCGTTACGATTACCGCGACAGCCCCCGGCGATTGATCGGCCATGATGGCCGGTGGCGCCCCTTGGCCGCGGTCGCCGGCCGGCATACGGGTGCCCGGCTGCTCCTGATCGGCGAGCCCGCGGCCCTGATCGACCCCTTCTCCGACGCCGCCTTGCCCTGGCTCGATGCCTTCGCCAGCTGGCCCGAGCGGGGACTGCTGGTCACCCGACGCCCGCCCGAGCGCTGGCAAGCGGCCCTGGTGGCGGCGGGCTTCCTGGTCGCCGAGCTTGACAGCGCCGGCATCCGGACCCTCGCCCTATGTCTGAGCGATCGTCTGGGCGAACGGCTGAGCAACCGGCCCGCCGGCGCGGATCCGGCACTGCCGGGTCTCACCCTGCCCCTGCCGCGGCTGCTCCAGGATGCCCGGCGCTGGACCCAGCCGGTAGCGCCGGCAGCCGCGGAGCAGGCCGGGCTGCTGTCCGTGCTGATCGACTACCTGGGGCCGGACGGCAGCCGGCTGCTCACGGCGATGGCTGTTTACCCCCAGCTCCACTGGGGCCTGACCCGGCTCCTGGATCTGAGCCTGTTCCCCGATCCCGACCCCGTAGCCCGCGAGCGCCGGCTGCTCAAGGTCGCACGCCTGCCCTGGAGCCGTGCCGGTTGGCTGCCGGATTGGCTGCGTGCCGATCTGCTGGAACGTCTCGACCGCGGCGATGAACACAGGCTCCGCCGGCTCTACCGCCGGTTGTTGCGCCCCGAGCCGGGGACCGGCACCGGGCGCCTTACGTTGCCGGTCAATTTGCCGCGTGCCGTTGGGCCCTGGACGAGGCTCCGGGAGTGGCTGCGCCAGAGGGGCTGGCGGCTCGACCGTTGGCTGTCCGCATCGCGCACCCTGTCCGCCGAACATGGCGCCCTCAACGATGCTATCTTCGCTGATGTCCTGTTCGGTTGGCGCCTGCGGCTACTCGATTTCGTCCTGCCCAGGCGCCTGCTGCGCCCCTATCTGGGCGGGACCCTGCGTCGGGCCCTGCTTGCGCGCACGGCACTCGCCGTGATACTGGCCGCCGGCGGCGCCTGGCTCGCCGGGAGCGCTTGGCACCAGTGGCTCCGGGAAGCGGCGGAATCACGTCTGCTCGCCAGGCAGAATGCTGTCCATGCCGAGTACCGGGTCACCATTCGGCACCGAAAAGAGACCGCCGAGTTGGCGCAAGCACTTTTCGAGACCCTGGCGGCCAATGGCTTCGATACGGCAATCATCGAGGCGGCATTGGAGCTACCTGGGAAAGACGCCCAATCCCTGCCACCGGTCAACCGGATCCAATGGGGTGATCCCGCCGACGAATCGATAGCCGACTCTATCGCCCGGCGCCTGACCTACCTTACCTGGGGTCAGGTCCCCGAAGTGACCGACCAGCTTGGGTCCGTGGCCCTTGCCGGGCTTGCCCAACCACCGGAGCCCAAAGCCCTGCGGGTATTGCTGTGGACCCCCGGCACCACCGGTAGCGGGTTCACGGACCCGCTGGCGGAGCCCCTGACCCCGGAACAGATCGCCGAGTTGACGACTCCGCCCGAGCTGCCGCCGGAAGCGCCGCAAACGCAGACACCGGATACCAGGGAGACGCAACAAGCACCGGAATTGCTTGATCGGACATTCCGCGATCCCCTACAGATCGGCGGTACCGGTCCCGAGATGGTTTCGCTCCCCGGTGGTAGCTTTCTTATGGGCTCGCCGAAGGGCGAGCCGGAGCGCGACGGCGATGAAGGTCCGCAGCGCCGGGTGACCGTCCGGCCCTTCGCCATCGGCCGCACCGAGGCCCGCTTTGCGGACTATGATCGCTTTGCCGAGGCCACCGGACGCAAGAAGCCGGACGATGAAGGCTGGGGCCGGGGCGATCGACCTGTAATCAACGTGAGCTGGAATGATGCCCGGGCCTATGCAAAATGGCTCAGTGAGCAGACCGGCCACAGCTACCGCCTGCCCAGCGAGGCCGAATGGGAATATGCCGCCCGCGCTGGTACCTCGACCCCCTTCTGGACCGGCGACTGCATCCACACCGACCAGGCCAACTACAACGGCAACGGCGACTACAAGGGCTGCGGCGCCAAGACCGACGTCTATCGCCGCCGGACGGTCCCCGCCGGCAGCCTGCCGGCCAACGGTTTCGGTCTGCACGAGATGGCGGGCAATGTCTACGAGTGGGTGGAGGACTGTTGGCATGACAGCTACGCGGGCGCACCGGCTGACGGCAGCGCTTGGCTGCAAGCCGGGGGTGGGGATTGCGCCCGGCGTGTGCTGCGCGGGGGCGGCTGGGTCAACATCCCGTGGAGGTTGCGCTCCGCCATCCGCAACTGGGACACCGCGGATGAAGCCAACCTCAACGTCGGTATTCGTCTCGCCAGGACATTCTGACCCTGTATCCTTTTTACTTTGTCCCTTTCATCTGGCTCCCACGCTCCAGCGTGGGAGCAGGCCTTGTCCCGACGGAGGAGGGATCTTGACGCTCCAGCGTCGAGAAGCATCGGGTATGCTCGAAAGCCCAGCTAGCACCGGGCTACCGGAGCGCCCAAAACGGCATTCCCGCAATGGACTGCTATCTGGTTCCCACGCTTCAGCGTGGAAGCAAGCCCCGACGCTCCAGCGTCGATTAAGCGTCTCGGTAGGCTAACAGCCAATGCCGATCAGCACCGAGGAGCTGAGTCCGCGGGAGCGGACAAGACGGCGTTCCCACGCTGGAGCGTGGGAAGAGCGCGAACTTTACTATCTGGCTCCCACGCTGGAGCGTGGGAGCCAGAAGTAGAAGCAGTCTCCGGAGTGTGGGAGCCAGAGAGAAGTATGACGCTGGAGCGTGGGAGCCAGAAGCGAGTCGGGCCGGGAATGCCGGCGTCCGGGGCTGGTAGGTATCACCGAAGGTCCCGGGCGCACCCATTGCTCAGTGTCGTCCTGATACTCCTCTTGGCACTGCTGATCCAAGGCGCTGAGGAGGCAAGCGGTTTTGCGCCCGGCACCCTGCCGGCTGAGCCCTGTGTCAGTCGCCCCGGTGAAGGGCCGCAGATGGTGCTGATCGAATCCGGCCGGTTCAGGATGGGATCGCCCGCGGAGGAGGAAGGCCGCTCGAGTGATGAAGGACCGCGACATCCGGTCGCTGTGGTCAGGCCCTTTGCGCTGGCCCGTTGTGAGACCACCGTCGGGGAGTTCGGCCGCTTCGTCGCGGAGACCGGCTACCGGACCGATGCCGAGCGTGATGGCGACTGTTACACAGTGAACGCGGACGGTTCAGGATTTCAGCAACGGGAAGACGCAAGCTGGCGCAACCCCGGCTTTGCCCAGTCTGACGATCACCCCGTGGTCTGTGTCTCTTTCAACGATGCCCGTGTCTATGCGCGCTGGTTGAGCCTGCGCACAGGCGCCGCGTACCGCCTGCCCACCGAGGCCGAGTGGGAATATGCCGCCCGCGCCGGCACGAACGCCGGCCGCTTCTGGGGCGACGACCCGGATGCATCCTGCGTCTACTCCAATGGTGCGGATCAGGCCGCCAAGGCCCGCTTTCCGGATTGGACCATAGCGGATTGCGACGATGGCGCGGAGTTTACCGCACCTGCCGGCCGCTATCAGCGCAATCCCTTCGGCCTGTCGGATATCTTGGGCAATGTCTGGGAGTGGGTGGAGGATTGTTGGCACGAGGGCTACACGGGCGCACCGACCGACGGCAGCGCCTGGCGAGAGGCCGGGGGTGGGGACTGCGCCCGGCGTGTGCTGCGCGGGGGCGGCTGGAACTTCTTCCCGAGGTGGTTGCGCTCCGCCAGCCGCAACGGGGGCACCGCGGATGAAGCCGGCGACTTCGTCGGTATTCGTCTCGCCAGGACGCTCTGACCCTTTGTTCTCTGCCCTTTGACCCTTTGCCGGGCGCGCTTGCATCCGGCTCCCACGCTCCAGCGTCGATTAAGCGCCTCTTCTCGTCCCCACGCGCCGCGTGGGGACGTGGAAGCTCCGCGCCGCGGAGAAGGCGGGTCGGAACAGCCTTTTGCCGACAAATCCTGGCCGGCAGGATGCCGGCGTTCCCAGCGCTTTATCTGGCTCCCACGCTCCAGCGTCGATCAGTAACCAGGTCAGTTCAGGTGAGCTGGGATCCCGAAGGCGGGATGCGCTGCGCTTTCCTGCCCTACGCGGGTTGGGCGCTGTAGGCGGAGGCGCGATGGGAGCGCGGAACCGCTTGGTCGGCGGACAGGTGTCTCATCCGCAAGGCAAGTCAGCTTCCCCTGTGGGCACGGGGAAGGGATCGGGTTTGAGTGGATTTTCCTATAGGAAAAACTCATTCCCCCCACCTGTGGAAGGTGTCGCAAAAGCCCCTCTCCCGCCGAGGGTGTCGCAAAAACGGTGGCGTCAGCTGCCACGCTCGT